>JAUWCZ010000107.1 GCA_030609055.1 Chloroflexota bacterium
GATGGGAAAAAAGGGTGCAGCCTGTCAGGAACCCAAGCTCCATACGATGGACCATAGTCTTATAAGATTCCACAAACATAAAGAGAACAAATAACAGGACATCCCTGTCTGTCCTGTTTCTGGGCCGGCTGTGAACCGATAGGTCTCTGCAGGCTATAAGCCATCTTTTATGAAGAAAGATGCTAGCTCAAAATTGCACTGGTTGAAATAGGGTAGTAGCAGTAAAGGATATTCCTGATTTCAAAAACCAAGTGTGTGTATTCTGGACACGAAAGGAGGGTCAGGTGGCAACTAAACGCAATTTAATTACATATAAAAGTCTACGGAATGTGGGTGGGAGGTTTTTCAACACTTCTGTGCTACTGGTTTGGGGGGGAATAAGGGCAATAATAATTAGGATTCCAATCGTCTTAGGAACCTCACTGTTTATCATTTTACCGTTTTTTCTCGCTATTTTATCACTTGTACTGGCCTTATTGATAGTAATTGTTCCAGGGGCATTTTCTACTTACTCTAACTACATAGGAGATGTAAGTGTTAGTTCATCTCTACGGTTAGAAGTATCAGGATTTTTTGTTCGCCTTGGTGGCTTTGCAGGTGTGTTTGCAGCAATTTTCGGCGGAGCAAAAGCCTTGCGAAATTCAGTCAGAACCCCCCGGTTGGGCTTAAATCTAGTCAGTCAAAGTGGTGCATTGAATAAATTCCCTCATTTTCACCAACTTGAGCTTGACCAGCAAGATACATCCGGTAACGACCTCCGATTTCACGGGAGTTTTTTTCTTGATGTCATGAACAATGGGCAAGACTCGGCCGAAGATTTACTAATTAAGATTTCCCCAGCAAGCCAGTTTCCAAAAACCGGACAAATCACATTGACAGTAGGCGGTGGTCCGTACGGTAAATATTGGGAAGATGTACCAACCCATTCTGGTGGATACTTTCGCTTTCAAAGGAGCCCTGGTTTAGACCTGCACGCAGGTGATACGGAGACACTCGCTGCAATTACAATTGAATATCGAGCAAACAAGAGGCTGTCTAAAACTTACGGAAACACAATGAAAGTAAACCTAACCATAAAGGTTTTAGCAAAGAAAGCGGATTCATATATAAGGCGAGTACAGGTGATATCAAGATTTAGCTAGGAAAAACTCCTTCCCATCTGACTGGAGATCAGATGCCTCTTCAGATATAATATTCATCAGGAAAAGCTACCCCCATTGATTAAATATGCTCAATATTATGGGGAAGATGGTTCGAGATATCCCCAACTCCCATGAGTTGGGGTTGCGGGATGGAGGTTTGGATCCTTACCCTCCCGCTGATGTCCACCAACGTCCATGTAATTGAACTCAAACCTGACGTTATTAGCTTATATCTTTTCAAAATATCCCGGTGCAATTTCAGTGCATATAGCATAGAAACAATATACAGGATATACACAATAGACACTATTTTCCCCTTTATTTTCTCCTTCTTTCTATTTCTCTCGACAGATTTTTCCCCTGCAGTGGCCTTTTAAGCCATTGGTTGGGGGTACCCTAGGGGGCATGCTATACCCTAGGGGCATGCTATTCGAGTCCCTGCACGCTCACTCGATAAATCCCTCATTTATTGAGGGATTTTTTATTTACTATATCTGGTGCAGTACAGGCAATTAACAAAAAAGAGCGGTTTTCACCGCTCTTTTTTATTCCTTTATTCAAACTTTCCAATCATTTGGTAGGAAAAGATCTACTTTTAGGGTTGAACACATGTACCAGGACCACCCGTTGCTGGCACATCCCACTTACAGTGTGCTGCTTCGCAGGATGCTTTAGTTGAATAAGAACCAGCCCCAGTACACTGTGGCTTTGGCGTTTCACATTGACCAAGGTTAAATGCCTTAGTAAAACAATTTTCTACTTGAGGACTAATAACGAGATACTGACAAATTGCATAACTTTGCCCTTGCACAACCCATTCCCCCACCAGTGAAGCAGGCCCAGTACCAGGCGGACAAATTAGATAGGAACTTGATGGTGTATCTGGGTCCGGCGCTGGTTCTGCAAAGGTGGCCGTGCAGCAGTCTGTATCAGGGTCATACACATATCCCGATGGACAATCTTCGCTTTTCAGCCCGATCTTGACACATAAATCAATGGCCTCGTCATATACAAACCCGGCCGGGCAGGTTTCACCCTGAACTGGCGGTCCTCCATCATAAATACATATGGGAGGATTTGTGTCTGATAAGGTAAAGCCACAATTACAATAGAATTGAATCAGATCCACCTGTATGGCAGGTGTGCAGGTAGCGCATATTTCAAATGTAATGGCAGCACCCTCCGGGCCAAAACAGCCTAATGGGTCAGTACCATCTATACATACACCACCTTGGTTGGAGCTCCACGAATTTACATATACCTCATCAGCTCCCACCGCAGATATACTAAGATCAAGGCCGCCATGTTGGAGGGATTGATTTGCACAGTACATCGTATGGGCAGTGCCAATATCAGTAACACATTGCCCTTCCACAAATTGAGGGATCATACTTTCGCCCTGTGGAGGATCCGGCTGCCAGGGAGGTGGAACGCCAGGAACAAAAGCCGTTTGTATACAAGGACTAGCGAACGAGTCTGGTTTCCCCTCTTCCCCCTCTCCGATCACACAGCGGAAACCCAGGTCGG
This sequence comes from Chloroflexota bacterium, assembly GCA_030609055.1. GTDB lineage: Bacteria > Chloroflexota > Anaerolineae > Anaerolineales > UBA11858 > B10-G9. The sequence continues at coordinate 2,670 of JAUWCZ010000107.1, forward strand.
TGCGGTATTTATCCGGCTCCAGGTAGAAGAGCTGCGCTGAAGGGATCAGTTCCTCGCCGCTGATGTAACTGCTGCCGCGCACCGAACGTTCTGTTCCTTCCGGAGGACCGGCCGGGGGCTCATCAGGCAGTTGGGATATGAAATCGTCCTCATATAAATCGAAAACCCACTCGTAGGTATTGCCTGCCAGATCAAAGGCTTCGTAATAGCTCCTCCCCTCCGGGTATTCATAGACCTTTGTTATGGCTGGGTCTTCACAATCGCCATAATTGAGCAGATCGCAATCTGGATCATTATCGCCCCAAGGATAGGTATTTGCCTGGGGTCCACGAGCGGTTTTTTCCCATTCGGCTTCGGTGGGCAGCCTTCCCTTCATCCATTTGCAGTAGGTATCGGCTTGTTCCCAGGTCACCCCGATAACAGGTTCATCTTTGATGCTTGGATCTTCAAGGTCCGGATAGGGCGCTTCACTGGCCGGGGGTGTGCAGGTTCCCGTTTGTACACAATGGCGGTACTGCCCATTAGTAACCTTAAACATGTAGATCCAGAAATCATCCAGAAAGACGTTGTGGACCAAATTGTTTTCATACTCGTTATCTCCCAGATTGACTTCCCCCTTGGGCACAAAGACCACATAGCCATCGTCGTACCATTTCATGGCCGTGCCAACACCCAGCAGCCCCTCTATACTTGTTTCAAGATCTTCAGGGGGGGCCTCTGGTTCATCTCCAGGGTCAGCTTCCTCCGGTGCTTCGGCAATCTCCTCTTCGGGCAGATCTATGACAAGATTTTGGCCACAAGCAGATAGAAATAGCAGGATTATGATGCAAAGATAGAATAGGCGTATGCTGGCTTTTTTCATAAGTATATACCCTCCTTATTAACCTGTATTAAAAACCATACGTATTTCATTATACATATATTATCTGCGAATTCAAGTTTACAGAGAAAAAAGAGGATATATAACTTATGGATAACTTCTATTTAATCCAACGAATGCTACAGTGGCCTTTTAAGCCATTGGTTGGGGGATTCGAGTCACCCCACGCTCAGTGCCTTTATTTATCTGAACCGTCTTCTTCTCCGGAGTATGGCAGTTCACTACCTTCCATGACACCCTTAATCGAATAGCCTTCCCCCTCCAGGGCTTTCAACAGCTCAACGTCCCGCTCGGCCCGGTTGATGATCCCGGATTAATATTATCTTGATAACAAAAAGGGGGCTCTTAAACAGGCTCCTGAGGGATCTTCCCTACTGGCGCCAAGTAAACCACATATTCATCCACCCCATCCAGCTCCAGCAGGGCATCCATGGCTGCCTGGTCATAAGCTCCGATGGCGCAGGTTCCCAGACCAAGGGCTTCGGCGGCCAGGTAAAGGTTCTGGCAGATGTGCCCGGCATCCAATAACATGTTTTTATGTCCATGGTCCATATAGCGCCATTCCGCCCGGTAGGGAATACAGCTCCAGATAAAAACACCGGCGGCCTGCCCTACAAAACGTTGACCAAGGTTGGCAGTGGCTAATAAATCAGGCAGCTGGTCCGTTTCCTCCAGGAACAGCAGTTGGTGGTTGAGGGGAAGGTAGCGGTAAATCCCGGGGGTGAGATCCTCCACCCGGTTAAGCGCCAGATAGGTCTCAAAAGGATGGCGGGCACCAGCGGAGGGAACCGGACGGCGGGTGGCGTAGCCCTCCCCCACAACTTCTTTCACACCCTGGGTGGTATAAAGCAAAAAACTTAACTCAGTCATGGAAATTGATTCCGGGGTGTATTGGCGGCGGCTTTCCCGCTCCTGGATGAGCTGGAAAAAATCCGACTTGATGATAAGACCCGGATCGGGATCAGGCAGGTTCACGGACAGCGATGCCCCAGCAGGGATTTCTTTCTGCAGGGGTGGAAAAGGCAGGCCTTTGGTCTGGTCGGAGCGCTGGTGAACGGATTCGGCAAAATTTGATTTCATAAATTCACGGTTTTTCTCTGTTGACATGATTCCTCCCAAACAAGGGTTGATTCCAGGGTTCGTAGGTCCCCCCTTTCCCCTGTGCTATACTTGGAATTTGACGATCTAGCGTATTATACCCAATCCTTTCCCTGACCACCCGGAGATTAGACATGGCAAATAACTCAGATTTTGATTTTGAAAAAAACTGGCAGGGTAAACTGTCACAAGTGGTAGAGGAAACAGCTGGTAAGGAGATCCGCGATCAGGTCCTTGCCGGCGCGGCTGAGCTTTCCCAGGACACACCGGTGGAAGAAAAGATCCGCTGGACCTGCAAAATGATCGATCAATTGGGGGAATTCACGAATGAAAGAACCCGCCGGAAGATCATGACCCGGTGCGCCTGCCAGTACCCGGTGGAGGATCTACAGGATGTTAAGGAAGCCTACCAAGCTTCAGGGGAAATTGAGACAGCGATTTCGATGCTTCAGGAAAAGTTTGAGAGTTTTCTGGGGGATACCCTGGAGTTAGAGGATAATTTAATTAAGGAAATCCTTGAGCTGGGCTGGGGAGTAGCCGGGCGTCGGGTGGGAAATGCCATCATCTCCACCAAGATTCCCAAGAGTGGTTATATAAGGGACTATTTTGGGGAAACCGACCCGGTAGAAAAGCGCCGCCTGTACTGCCACTGTCCAAGAGTGCGGGAGGGTGTGGGAAGTGAACCCAGCCTGCCGGAAGAGTATTGCTACTGCGGGGCGGGATTTTACAAAGGAATCTGGGAGGAAATCCTGGGAGAGCCAGTGGAGGTGGAGGTGCTGGAAAGTGTAATACAGGGGGGAGATGTGTGTAAAATTGCCATTCATTTGCCGGACTAATAGGAAACGGTATCCTGGGAGGATACCGTTTCCTTTGTTATTAATAACAAAAAAACCTGAGAACTTTTCTCTCAGGTTTTTTCTTTCGACGGCCCCGGGGAGAGTACATCCCGTGGTCGCCGGTTTGGTGCGTCGGGACACCGGCATGTCGTGAAGAGGTGATGTTTTGGTGGGCAGCGCATACACCTCTTTCATTCCACTATACCCACCATCCCGGACAGTTCTCCCTGGATCAGGCCAACATTCCTTATCTCCTCCTGAAGCTTGATGCAGGGCGTAGGAACCGTCCTTCCGACGTTAATATGTGCTATCTAATGTAGCATGGTTCAGGGGCGGTGTCAATAATTTTCGGACTAGAATGGGGGTTATTGGCGAGAGAAATCCAAAAATTCACCTCCATCCGAGGAAGTAGAATTTAAACATAACCCAGATATTGACTAGAAAAGCCCAGGTGGAGGGGGAGAGCTGATAAGCGCCCACCAGGGAGGAAATCACCGTATGGATTAATCCCAGCGGGAATTCCCGGGTGGCGACCCAGTGAGCGCTGAATTCCATGTCCTGATAATCTGCTGCTACTCCTGCAGATTGAAAAAGATGTTCTAGCTCATGCCTGGCGAC
>JAUWCZ010000106.1 GCA_030609055.1 Chloroflexota bacterium
CAGCCAGTGCAGTGTTCAGGGCTTATAAGGTAAGGGAGGAATTTCATCAACAATAATATTTTGATTGGCTTCAAGTTCTTCCGGAGCAATATCGTCTGCTGTCAAGAAGATTTTCGGATTGCCATGACAGGAAGCACAAGATTCAGTTTGAGGGGTAAACCTCTGAATATTATGCGGCGTGGTATAAACCCAGGTTTCCCTGGCAGAGAAATTGGATACCATTCCGGCTTCATAATAATCAAAACTGGTCTCAGAGATCGGCACATGCCTCACGGGAACATATTCATAAGGCCGCGCGTAACTCTGTAAGGGATTTTTCCCGATAAAAAAGCCTAAATATGATCCTTCAGTGGCGAAAATGGGGTTCCCTGTTTCCTCGCTCAGGGAAACATGACAACCATCGCAGTTAGTGTAAGAGACGGAGTGGCACACTTGGCAGGACATCGTCCCAGGATGGATCTCGTGCATTAGAATTCCGTCATTTCCAGTTGTAACCACTGCATGACAACTATCACAGCTAGGGATTTGTAATCCATCATAGCGGTGGTCTGGAGGAGGAACCTCATTGACTTCCGGTCCTTGATGACAATCCTGGCAATTGGGTGTTTGCCCATGCATTTCATGACCGGTGTGGCAATCTACACATGTCATTCGTCCCTGCCTGAAATGGACATCAGCTAACAGATCCTCATGTTTGCCCATGTACTCATTACCAACCCGACTTCCGTGACAGGCAATGCAATTGTTCGTCATGGAAGGTTCGGCCTGGAAGACATGTCCATCGATAAAACCGCCATCTACCGAGGTTGGGCGGCTAACATGGCAATCTCCACATGAGGCATGACAACTGGCACAGTGATTACCAAACATTTCCTGTGCCTGGGGGTGCCCTTGAGAAACTCCCCGGGTTTCCAGCACAGTCCAATACCCTTCCAGAGTTGCATGCAGGTTATTTTCAGCAGCAGCTGTTAAGTTTGGGTGGCATTCACCGCAGAATGTATCAGGATCATCACTTGGATATGGGATCAAATCGGTGTGGGCAGTTTCTTTGTCAGAGGACTGTACACCCTGGTGGCAAGCCTGACAGGAAATCTTTCCATGCACGGTTGTAAGGAAAGGGTCTGCATCAATCAATACTTTTTCCCACGGCTCCAACGGAGCCACTTCTCCCCCTCAACCTTCCCCGGAACTTTCACTTTCAACAACAATTACGGGAGCTGCAGTATCCATCAATGTTTGTTGATTGGTATGGCATTCCAAACATTCATTTACCTCATCTGTTTTCTGATCCTCGATCGTCTCAGAGACAGATTCAGCCACAGCAGGTTCAACGGAATCTGAATCTGTTGCCGGGAGTGGGGTTGGTTCAAGATCTGGAGCAGGTTTTGAACGGCAACCAGCAATAACGATTGACAAAAAAATTGTCAAGGTAAAGATAAGGGAAAAGATGTGTTTTTTATTGATAAGTTCCATCCTTTTTCTCACCGAACTGGTTATTCTTAATCGCTTGTTATTTTTTTCACGTGTCCAGATTATAACATATCCATAAGTAATTACCATGTTACACAGCTCTTAACATAATATTTACTTATCGTTTTTGCTTATCGAAATAATAAGTAGAAGCTATCTCTAAATGGGGGTTTTCATTACTATTCATAATGAATTTGTGCTAACATTCACAAGTATAAGAAACGATACTATTATCCTGAATAAACGAGGTCCCAATTATGATGAAGAAAGGAAAATTATCTCCTCCTCTTGTATCTGGTTTTGTTGTGGGCGTGTTGAGCATAACCCTATTTACAGGCTTGGTATTTGCAGCACCCCTCCCCCAGGGTCAAGATCCACCGGATAAAATACTAACCGATGAAGACTGCCGGGAATGCCATCTTGATATCGAAGATGACTGGTCTCACAGCCCCCATGCGCATGCCTATGATGATCCAGTTTTTCAGGAACAATGGATTGGTTTAGGAACTCCTGATAACTGCTTAGCTTGTCATACGACAAACTTCATCCTTTCATCGGGAGAGTATGAAGCTGAAGGTGTTTCCTGCCAGTCCTGTCATGGAACAACCACGACCAATCATCCCCCCGAAATCGTACCTACCAAGGCTGATGCAGATTACTGCGGCACCTGCCACACCACAACATTAAGTGAATGGAGGAAAACCGGTCATTCCACAGACGATGTCGGGTGTATGGACTGCCACGATCCTCACAGCCAGGAATCACTCTTTCAAAATCCGGATGATCTATGCGTCAACTGTCATCGGGAAGGGATGGGTGATTACCTCAATGACCTGCACATTCAAAAAGACATTGGCTGTGTAGATTGTCATGCGCTTGTGATTCCCCCGGAGATTGTCCCCGAGGACGGTATTGTTCCAACTGGACATACATTCAGCATCACCCCCAGTACCTGTGTTGCTTGTCATACGGATACTCTGCACGCCGGATTTACTATACCGGGATACGAAAATGGGGCTGCGGAGGCATTAAATAAACAACCCAATGATGAAAGTTCAGCAGAGGATAGCACAGGAGCAACTCCACTAAATGAAACTGAAACCGGTTCAGATTTGAATCCTGCTCAGCGTATCCAGGCACTGGAAACTGCCTTGGCTAGCAGCAGGGTCAGCAGTTTATTCCAGGGCGCGATTATCGGATTGGTTCTGGGTGGCAGCACGGCCTGGATTGTTGGCCGAAACGTTCGCAAACTAGAGGAAGAAGAGGAAGGGGCTAATGAGTTCTAATAATAGGCTGGAGGTTGATAAAAAGAAAGGGAAAAAACCTCTTATCTCCAGGAAAGAATTTCTGCAGATTGCCGGGGCGACCGGCGGGGCAACTCTGATCACCCAACTGATAACTTCCGGTCCCTTATCTCCTGAGGCGATTGAAGGAATTGGAGAAAGAACCCATCCTTCTGCAAAAGGCGAGTCGAAACATACCTGGTGTATGGGAATTGACCTTAGCACCTGTATTGGCTGCCAATATTGCGTCTGGGCCTGCCAGGCAACAAATGATGTTCCTGGCGATGAAATGCGCTGGAATGTTGGTTTTCCTGAGCGGACAGAAAGCGGGACTGACTTTTTTATGACCCGCCCCTGCTTACATTGTCTAGAGGCTCCTTGTGTGAAAGTCTGCCCGGTTGGAGCAACCTGGATACGCAATGATGGTATCGTCACAATGGATTATGACCGCTGCATCGGCTGCCGCTATTGCGAGGTCGCTTGTCCTTATGATGTCAGGCGTTTTAACTGGAAAGCCTCCACCCAGGAGAATCCGTATCATCCAACCTGGGGTTCTCCAGAGGTTGAACGCAGAGCACGGGGAGTAGTTGAAAAATGCACCTTCTGTAGCCACAGAATAGATCGAGGGTTGGAACAAGGATTAATTCCTGGCGTCGATCGCGAGGCAACGCCCGCATGTGTGAATATCTGCCCGGTAAACGCAAGAGTTTTCGGGGATCATAATGATCCCAAAAGTCCGATTTCTGTCTTCGTCCGCGAGAATGAAACCTTCCTGTTGCGGGAAGATTTTGGCACTGAACCCAAAGTCCATTACGTGCGTCCCGAGAAGGAGGAGGTATAGGTTATGGCAAGGTTCGATTTTTCAATCCCAAAAGAAGCCCGACAACGTGCCTGGTGGATCTGGATTGGCTCCCTATTAATATTATTAGCTATTGGTGTAATCGGAGCCATCCGCGTCTTTGTTTTAGGCCTGCAGGTCACAGGCCTTTCTGACCAGGTGCCCTGGGGGCTTTGGATTACCCAGGACCTTAGTGCAATTGCTACTGGTGCAGGTGCGTTTACATTTTCAGCAGTCGTCTACTTGTTTAGAATGAAGAAATACCAACCCATTGCAAGGGCGGCAGTCTTTGTTGGATTCTTGGGTTATTCCTCTGCCATGCTAGCCTTGGCACTGGACATTGGGAGACCGGATAGATTCTGGCATCCCCTGGTGTTCTGGAATGTCCACTCTGTACTGTGGGAAATTACCTGGTGTGTGATATTGTATTCCGCAGTTTTGGTCCTGGAATTTCTGCCTATATTCTTTGAAACCAAATATTTCTCTCGCTGGCCGCAGTTAAAAACATATGGAGAGATACTCCATAAAGCCTCCCCAGTGTTTGCTGGCGTCGGTCTGGCATTATCCCTGCTCCACCAATCCTCACTAGGTGCAACCTATGGTGTATTATCTGGCCGGGCTATTTGGTACTCACCTTCATTACCGGTTATGTTTATTCTATCTGCTGTCGCAGGCGGGATAGCGATGACTTTGTTGTTAACGATGATCGTCGAGAAACTAAATAACAAACAGATCATAAGTCGACAGCTTCAGTTTGATATTTCCCGCATTGCGGGATTTGCCTTGCTGGCATACCTTTACTTAAAACTATGGGACTGGGCTTCTACCTCCTATTACAGCAATTCGCCTGGAACAACGGAAGCTCTGGCTTTGCTCCAATCAACGACTCCATATACTCAAACTTTCTGGTGGATTGAAATCTTACTGGGCGGAGTAATTCCAGCCATCATACTACTAAGTCAGCAACTTCGAAGAAATGACCGTTATACAATGCTGGCACTTGGATTAATCATCGTTGGTGTAACAATCAATCGTTGGAATGTTACTCTCTCCGGATTGATCGCTCCTCCCCATTGGTCTCCTGGAATCCTGGGGGGTGTCCTATCGGCCTCGTATCTACCAACTTGGAATGAAATCATTGTCTCACTGGGGATCATCGCCTATGCTTTACTAGCCTTCAGTTTTGGGGTTAAATATCTTCCGATCTACACACCAGATGAAGACCCAGCCCATTAACCGGGTTTCTGATCCAGGTAAGCTGAAAAAATAAGCGCTTTGTGTAAATAAGAAGCGCTTATTAACTCAAAAGAGATAAGCTTCTTTTGTGCAAATTAACCGGGGAAAAACCCAGGATCCAAGTTTAAAATCTTTGTTTTCACATCTAGCCCTCACCTATTATGATTTATTAGGGATATAATAATGAAAACTAATAGTAAAATGTCCGCAATGTTATCAGATAAGAGTATGCTAGATGCCCATCAATTGAACATTTTTTTGGTTGCTGCTGAGACGTTAAATTTTACCCAGGCAGCTGAACGACTGCATATGAGCCAGCCAAGTGTCAGTCAGCACATTCGTGCTCTGGAAAAACATTTTGACGAGGAGCTATTTATCCGCCAGGGCAGGTCGTTGATTTTATCAGATGCAGGCCGCATATTGATTCCACTTGCACGTCAATTTGTTAAACAATCCACTTGCATTAATGAAGCAATGTCCTCTTTAAAAGGACATATCCAAGGAAGGATAAATATTGGCTGCAACGCTATTTCAGGAAAGTATCTCATGCCGGAATTCTTTGGGCAGTTTCATACACTACATCCGGAAGTGACAATTTTCTGCCAAACCGATTCATGCACCTCTCCCCTTAAAGATCTTCGCCGGGGTGACCTTCATTTTTTATTTACTAACCAGGATCAAGGGCTGGAACCTTGTTTTGAGGTCCACAATTTTCTTAGCGAGGAAATTAATCTCATCACTCCTATTGATCATCCCTGGGCATGCAGAAACAGTGTAGAAATCGAAGAATTAATAGAAGAAGAATTTATTCTCCCAACAGAAAATACAAACATCTTCAAAATAGTCAGTGCTGCCCTGGCAACAAAAAATCTTTCCCTGCTGCAGCTGAATTCATTCCTTACCCTGAGCAATGCGGAAGCTATCGTTTTATCTGTTGAAAAAGGATTAGGTGTCAGTTTCAGCTCCAAGATTATCTCTTCAACGATAGGCAATGTGGCTTCTATGCCTATAAATGGTTTATCAATAGAACAGAACTTATCGATCGTCCGGGATAAAACCCAGCTCTCTACTGCCGCCAGAAATGCCTTCTGGGAGTACATGGTCACTGTCAGTGATGATATCAAATTGAGCGCGGGGGTCTGATCGTAAAAAGTATGGCAGATTTCCTTCTGTCAAAACCGGCGAGGGGGTATTTCCTACAATATTTGGAGTATTACCGCCTGCGAATATGTAAAGATATCCTACTTGTTCTACTCTAGGATATTAAGGAGAAGCCCTCTTCAGACTGAACTGAAACCCTGAAACAAGACACGAAATAAAAACGCCTCTCGTATAATAAATACAGGAGGTGTTTTTGT
>JAUWCZ010000019.1 GCA_030609055.1 Chloroflexota bacterium
GATAGCCAATGCTTTTAAAAGGGTGTTCTCCATTTCCAGGTACTTGATCCGTTCCTCAAGGCTGTCACGATCTTTCTTTGGACGACCCCGGCGGAGTTTCTTCAATCCTGCTTTCCCTTCTTTTCGATAGATCCTCATCCATGCTTTTACTCGGCCGGGATCTCTGATATTTAATCTCTCAGTGATCTCCTGGTAGAGTAACCCTTCCTCTTCTCGCAGCCGGATTGCATCTAGCTTGGTCTCTAGCGGATAGTCTATACTTCATTTTTTTCTTGCCATACAAAAACACCTCTCGTATAATAAATACAGGAGGTGTTTTTTATAGGATGATTTGGATTGTGTGCGGTTGATTATGTTTTGTTAAACTCTGTCAGTTTAAGCCACGAGAATACCACCGGCGCTGCAAACGAGATCCATAATCCTATTAAACTATAACGAATAAAGCGCAAAACGTAGGCTGCTAGAGACATACCGTCTGGGAATATACTCCCCAACCCTGCATAAAGGAGCAAAACTCCGACTATTCCAATTAGATATCGCAGAATAAGCTTCCAGATAGGACCTTTGGTGTTGAAGGTTCCCTTCTTGTCGAGAAAAATGATTCCCAATCCTAGGCCAAAGAATGCGCCAGCATTTGTGAGAAGATCATCATAACTGTAGGGGTTGCCACTTAAATCAACGAAGTCTGGATTAAGCGGCTGGTAATTTAATGGCGGCACGATAAATATTGCTGGAAGGATGAATAACGCTGTGACGAGAGCCAACACCATCACTCGCGTTCCAAGAGAGTTCTGTTTGAACCAGGAACTAACCCCCGGTTCAAGACGAATGAATATCAATAATAGCAATCCGCCAACCAGCCAGCCAGCCAATACGTCATGCAGAAAATGTACTCCTAGAAAGATCCGGGATAATCCAATTAATAAAATCACAATCAGAGCAAATGTTGTCACCCAGGTTTTTTTTATCGTAACAGCCAACAACCCCCAATTGCTGGCCGCACTTTGGGCATGCCCGGACGGAAATCCGAAACCGGTGGCTTCGGTTAATCTCTTCACCTGGGTTGAAACCCAGAAAGGACGAGGTAATCCGAAAGCAAATTTTAGGATGCTGTTTAATCCTCCACTAAGCAGCAATAGAATTCCAATCCGGATTCCCAGTGAAAGATCCAGACACCAATACAACAGAGGCATAATTAGAAGGTAAAACTCCACATTCCCGAGGAAAGTGACTCCTTTCATAATTGGGATCAACCAATCGCCTACTTGCTGAAACCAAATAGAGACTGGTAGAAATAGGTAGGTTAGGTTTTCCATATTAATTTTATCCTTGTTACTGTGAATAATAGAGAGGGGATAAGCAGCAAAAGGCCTGTGCTGAATATGAGTGTAGGGTTCCTGGCGTATAGAATCCCTGCCAGGGGGGGAGCTGCAATCAACGCAAGCCCAGTAACTGTCTCAGTTATTCCATACGCTAAACCGAGATTGGCTTTATTAACTAGTTTTTCTACCTGGGCTGTAATAATAGATCTGGTTGCTCTATACCCTCCCAATAGAAAGTACGCTGTTACCAACCAAGGCATTCGGGTTGTTTGCCACACCAGGACGGCAAATACCCCCACAAAGATCTGTCCAAGCAATAAACCAACCTGGACAGGAAGGAATCCGAATAATAAATTCAAGATCGCTGTGCCCAAACTGGTGATCGACCCCAGGATACCAATAGTTTGAAATGAGATTCCCCGCTGATTTCTTAGAAAGTTAGGTGCCAGGGGTTGGGGGAAAAATAACGCAAAGAATACCAGGAATATCAGGGGAAGGAAAAAAAGAAAACGTCGATTCTTCAAGAGATCCCTGACTTGATTTCCGGGATTTTCTTCCCGGGCTTGAGGCTTGACGCGTAGGATCACCAAACCGGAAAGAATAAACACTACAAATGAAAAGAAAAAAATACTCTGAAGCTCGTACCGTTGTGCTATAAATCCGCCAACCAGGGGACCAATCACAGCACCTGAATTAAAGGCTGCTGCTGAAGTGGTCAAAGCCCTTTCGACGGTCAATTTGCCTCTTGCAGAAGTGACATAACTGTTGAGCGGTGCGATCACAAATAATGTTGTTGAGTAAAGGATGATGCCAAAAGAGAAGAAGGGGAGGGTTTTAGCAGCTGTCATGATGCCTGTGGTAACAATACCTGTAAACCAACCAGCCCACATTAGTTTCCGTCTACCAAATCGATCTGCAAGGTAACCGGCTGGAATATGAACCACGGTCATTGCCACACCTACACCCCCCAGGATAGCACCAATCACAATCGGGGACGCTCCCAGTTCTTCCAGGAACAGAGGTTGAAAATAAAAAAACGCCCCTTCGCCAACACCCCAGGTGAAAAGGCTGATAATTACATAGAGGAAATCCCTCGTCATTAACCAGAATCCTGAATTTTATCGATGAAGTCGTGAATTGCATTAAATACTTTCATTTGATCCAGGTCCTTTGTCACAATATGTCCGCTATTTGTCAGCCAGATCATTTCTTTATCAATTTCTTGCGTGCCTAGATTCCTATAAATCGAGGGCATATTCTCCGGTGCGATGGCCTTGTCTCCTTTTGAATGTATTAGCAGGGTGGGCGTATTGATTATTGGCAAAGATGTTCTCATAATTTTCAGGAATCGATTTAATTCAAGCAACGCCCGGGTTGAGTATTTCTTATACGCGATGCGGTCTTTTCCAGCATTGGGATCATGCCAATCCGATTCGCCTTTGGGTAGATAGGGAATTACCTTTGCCAATATGGGTAATATAGGCAGTCTTGGATCCGGACCAAGTTGATAGAGTGTGGATAAACCGACTACTCCCTGGACCTGGTACCTTGATGCATGATACAAGGCTAAGGATCCCCCGGTTGACAAACCGATTATGAAGTGTTTCTTTGTGGAGGACTTTAATAGATGCCACCCATCAAGCACTGACATATACCAGTCCTGCCAATGCATCCGCTGGAAGTCAGACATTCTTGTTCCATGACCGGCAAGACGAATACCCAGCACGGTATAACCTTTTCTAGCTAAAAAATCCCCCAGGGGCTGCATTTCTGTAGGCGATGCTGAAAAGCCATGGATCAGCAAACATCCGGTTGTGTTGCCTGGAAAAAAGAAAGGCTCCGCGTTTTTAATTATCATCATACTCTACAGGAGTTGGCTTCTGCAGGAATTTGTAGGTGCCAGATCGTTCTACTCCTCGATTAACAGTTGTGAGAGCTCCCGTGGTTGATGTGTTAAGGAGATACATCCGTCTTTCGTAACCACCACATCATCTTCGATGCGGACACCTCCCCGGTTAGGAAGGTAGATCCCGGGTTCGATTGTGAAAGTCATTCCTGGTTCTAAAATTGTCTGATCGTATTGGCTGATGTAAGGTTCTTCATGGGTTTCTCTTCCCAGCCCATGCCCTGTTCGATGGATAAAATATTCCCCGTATCCCGCTTTATCAATCACTTTCCTGGCTGCAAGGTCAACCTCGTTGGCTGTGATACCAGCTTTCACTGCGGATCTGCCGGCTGCATTGGCTTCCATTACAAACTCTGCTATCTGCTCTAGTTCAGGATGGATATCTCCGATGGCAAATGTCCGGGTGATATCTGAGAAGTAACCATCTATATTGGCGCCCCAGTCGATTAATACCAGATCTCCCAATTTCAATTCCTGATTGGTCGGTGCGGCATGGGGATTGGCCGTGTTGGGTCCAAACGCAACAATCGGGAAAAATGGTAGTTGGGGATCAGATCCATGATGAAGCAGCCGGCTAACCAACTTCGAGGCGATATCCTTTTCTGTCACACCTGGTTTGATAGCTGGGAGCATTGCAGTTAAAGCACATTCCGCAATCCGGGCAGCTTCTTGCATTAACCCGATTTCATAGTCACCTTTCACCATCCGGTGTGAGGAAATCATATGCTGGGCGGATATAATCTCCATCTTTGGAGAAGCCACTTCTAAATACTGTAACTCCAACAACCGTAAACGCCGGGGAATTACCCCCAATTTTCCAGTCTTTAAACCGGCTTCTGTAAGCGCTTCTTTTATTACATTAGACCAGCTGGATTGGTCTTCTGAGTACAAAAAAGGTCGAATTTCATACTCCAGCCCACTTAATTTCGCCTGTTCCAATTCTGGGAGAATAATAACTGGAGAGCCTTCTGAAAGGAAAATGCCAATGATCGGACGTTCCATAAGATGGAAATTCAAACCTGTGAAATAAGTCAAATCGGGTCCGGGATTCAATGCGACTGCTGTTAGGTTATGTTCAATCAGGGATTGTTTTAGCTGCTTCTGACGATCTATAATATAGGATTTTGTCATTGAGGCTCCTGCACTTTGTGATGTATTTATTGAAAGATGAAAACTATTAATTCTGATTGATATTTACAATAATCATAACTTATTTTAGAATCAATCCTAAGTTATTTAATCTTGAGAAGAAGATAATCCAGCAAGAATCTCTTCTTAAGGGAGTTATCGGAGGACTATTGTGGGATTCTTGTCTCGAGTAAAATCAATTTTGAAAAATACTTTGCGAAGATTTGGGTTTGAACTTGTACCCAGGGCATCTGTTTATGATTGGCAAATAATGGGTCTTCAGCGAGATTCCATTGATATTTACCTTCCGGAAGGTGCCAGATCTTATTTATCTCCAACTAATCCAATCTTAAAGGAGTATCAGGAAAGGTTTAGTAGCAGTGATTATCCTGTCAAAGAGATTTCCCTTTGGACAGAGGATCGGGTAAAAACTGAGGATATATTATATTTCCGGGGGCATAACGCCTATGTATTCCAGGAGGGGAGATTTAACAGGAATATATTAGGGTATTTGCTCGCTTATTACTATATAAAAACAATTGACCATCGAAGACTGCTCCATACACTGGAAGAAGATAACGCTTTTGGTGCGATTACCTACTCGATTGATGGGAAGCAGGTATCGCGAGATTTATTGGATTCAATCCTTGAGATTTATTTTCTTGACAGCCATCTTAAATTAAATGAAAAACCTGTCTTTAACATTTTAGATATCGGTGCAGGGTATGGCCGATCAGCACATAGAATGGTAAAAGCATTTCCAAATCTAACAAAATACTACTGTACTGATGCTATCGCGGTCTCAACTTTTATTGCGGAGTACTACCTGAAATTTAGGGGAATTGAGGATATTGCGAAGATCCTTCCGCTGGATAGGATCAAAGATGAATTAATCCAAGATTCAATTGATCTGGCTGTTAATATCCATAGTTTTTCAGAGTGTACCTTAACAGCCATAGAATGGTGGTTGATGCTCTTGAAGGAAAATCAGATTCCTTACTTAATGATCGTGCCGAATTCCGGAACCGACCTATTAACCCAGGAGAAAGAAGATTTCCGGAACCTGGTTGAAAAGTACGGCTATGATTTAATAGCGATGGAACCGAAATACAAGGACCCGGTAGTTCAAAAATATGCTTTGAACCCAGACTATTTTCATTTATTTAAATTTAACCAAGGAAAGGATATATAAGGGCTAATCACCCAATCGGGTGATTAAACCTATCCCCGGTTTTAAAATTTCCCCTTAAGGGTTGTTTTTTGTCCGTGCCTGGATAAAACCCTGACCCGCGATTCTAATTTACTCTTTCAAAGACTAGAGATTCCCCCGAAGCAGTGATGATCTGCAAGGTAGATCCATCGATGAAGTATGAGTCCGTATCTGACAACAGGAACATTAAGACCTGTTCTTGTTCCATGATCCCTTCTGGATCCATGCAGGCCATCTCTGTCCACCCCAGGCCTTTTATCTTTAAGCTGGTTCCTGAAATTGTATAACTCCCAAAATAGGTATTACACCCGCCAGTTCCCCGGATTTCACTTCCATTAAATTGTGCCGTCATGCTAGTTTTTGGTAACATTTTGGATTTACTATATGAAATCAAGCTCCATGAAGTACCTGAAAGCTGGGAGGTTTTACTTCTAGGCATGATTGAACAGCTTATAAAGATAATTGTGCTGAGAATGAATGATATGATAAGTAAGTTAGTCTTTTTCATATTTGGATTCCTTTTTTTACTTTACCATATAGACGGGAAGAGGGATAAAAAGGTTCCGCTTTATTGCCCTGGTATGATCTAAACAAAATCTTCATAATCTCTGAATAAGTCCTTAACCTTGGAGAGGTATCCTATCCCCAATATTGGTTGATTCAAGGAGAATAATACAATGAAGAAAAGTTTGATCTTGTTATCAGTTTTTGTTATTTTGCTGAGTGCCTGTGCGGCTGCAGCACCGGATACCAAAACCCAGGCTGAACCCATGTTAGGGGGGGATATAAGTAAAAGGTTAACTGCGGAATCTAATGATTTTGTAGTTACTAATCAGAGTGGGGATGCGGGAGTTGGACCAGGTAAGCAAGCCCACCAGGAAACAATCTCCTCCCTGTCAGAATTGGATCTCTCTGCAGCTGAAATGGAAGGGATTAAATTTATGCGGGAAGAGGAAAAATTAGCCCGGGATGTTTACCTTCAGCTGGCCGAGGTTTGGAATATGAATATTTTTACCAATATTTCAAACAGCGAAGATACCCACATGGAGGCGGTATTGACACTTATCGATCTCTTCGGCTTGGAAGATCCGGTTCAGGAGAATGGCAGGGGAGTATTTACCAATCAGGATCTGCAAGCCCTACACGATGAATTAATCGAAAAAGGTAGCCTATCCCTGGCCGATGCAATGCTGGTGGGGGCAGCGATTGAGGAAATTGATATCCTGGACTTGCAGGAATATCTGGAAAAAACTACCAGCAAAGCTGTAGTTGAGGTCTATGAAAATTTACTGAAAGGATCCATTAATCACTTGCAGGCTTTTGTAAGAACCTATGAACGGCAGACTGGCGAGACCTACCAGTCTCAATTTCTCACCCCGGAAGAATATCAGGAAATTCTTGCTATAGGTTCGGCATCCAATTCAGTTGAGAGAAAGGGAATAAATGCCTCTCCCAATGGAAAAGGACAGGCAAGACAATAGTAGTTTGTAAGATTAGATCAGTTGGAAAAGGGCAATTCCTCGTCAGGGAATTGCCCTTTTTTACTAATTTCCTTGACATACACCTATCCCTCCACTACAATGTTGAGGCTGAAATCTCTGGGCCTGTAGCGCAGTTGGGAGCGCGCATCAATCGCACTGATGAGGTCGCGGGTTCGAATCCCGCCAGGTCCACTCTGGTTGACGCAAGGTATTTAACCGAGTAGAATATACCCCATCACCTGGGCCCATGGCGCAGCTGGGAGCGCGTCTCAATGGCATTGAGAAGGCCGTGGGTTCGAATCCCACTGGGTCCACTGAATAAGCGCCTATGATAGGGTGCTCAAATATGATAATCCGGGAGTAGTAGATTATCTGCCAGAGAGGTTGAATCACCGGCTGAGAATTCAACCAAAAGTACCCGCAGAGTACATCGGATGAATTGAACTCGCCCGGCACGTGATATACGTGATTTTGTTGCCGAAAACAAGTAAGCAGCAACGGTTCTGACCGATATAGCAGCCCTAAGCGGTGGTGTTCATACACCACAATCAGGGTGGTACCGCGGAGATAACCTTCCTTCGTCCCTGACCGGCGGAGGACTTTTTGTTTAAACGAGCTTTGATCTATACCATCTGATCGCAGGAAAGGCAATAAACCATTCACGGAGAAGGGATTATGACTACAGAGTATAAACCGCAGGTTATTGAACCCAAATGGCAAAAGAAATGGGAAGCCGGTGGACTCTATCAAGCTGATGTTGATGAGTCAAAAAAGAAATTCTATGCGCTAACTATGCTGCCTTATCCGTCCGGTGACTTGCACATCGGTCACTGGTATGCCATGGCGCCCTCTGATGCCAGAGCGCGTTTTAAACGCATGCAAGGTTTTAATGTCATGTTCCCGATGGGTTTTGATGCTTTTGGCTTACCGGCAGAAAATGCTGCCATTCAAAGGGGAGTACATCCTCAGAAATGGACCTTTACGAATATAGACCGAATGCGGGTACAGCTCCGTAGTATGGGTGCAATGTTTGATTGGCGCAGAGAAGCTGTCTCTGCTGATCCCGAATACTATCACTGGTCCCAATGGTTTTTTATCAAATTCTTCGAAAATGATCTGGCTTATCGGAAACAATCTCCCGTGGATTGGTGTCCCAATTGCAATACAACACTGGCTCGAGAGCAGGTTCATGGGGAGGATCGGCATTGTGAACGGTGTGAAACCCAGGTGATTAAGAAGGATCTGGAGCAATGGTTTTTTAAGACAACCAATTACGCGGATGAAATGCTGGACTTTTCGCAAATTGATTGGCCAGATAGGGTCAGAACCCTCCAGACTAATTGGATCGGTCGCTCTGAAGGAGCGGATGTGTTTTTCATAACTGAAGGGAAGGATGATTTAAGGGTCTTTACTACCAGACCAGACACCTTGTGGGGCGCAACCTTCATGGTCTTAGCCCCGGAACACCCGCTGGTGGAAAAAGTTACCACCCAGGAACATAAAAAGGTTGTAGCAGATTACCGAAAAGAGGCGGAACATAAAACGGAAATTCAGCGAGCAGCCGCGGAAAAAGAAAAAACCGGTGTTTTCACCGGTGGCTATGCCATAAATCCGGTTAATAAGTCCAGGATTCCGATTTGGATCGCTGATTATGTGATGATGGGTTACGGGTATGGCGCAATCATGGCTGTTCCAGCTCATGATGAGCGAGATTTTGCGTTTGCTAGGAAATATGATCTGGAAATCATACCGGTCATCCAGCCAGAAGGGGAACGCTTTGAGGGAGATACTATGCTCGAAGCGTATGTCGGTTCCGGGCAAATGATAAACAGTGCCCATTTTGACGGTACTAAAGTCACAGATCAGAAGGGAAGGGCAAATCCCGGCCTGGGGAAAGTGATCGACTGGTTGGAGAAAGAAGGCTTAGGTGTGGAAGCAGTAAGTTATAAACTGCGCGATTGGTTAATCTCCCGCCAGCGATACTGGGGAGCGCCTATCCCGATGATTTTTTGCGAAACCTGCGGATGGGAACCCGTTCCAGAAAGTGATTTGCCGATTCTGCTGCCAGATGAGGTGGAATGGCTACCGACGGGGGAAAGCCCGTTAAAGCTGCACCCGACCTGGAAGGATACAATCTGTCCAAATTGCGGAGAGAAAGCAACCCGGGAGACGGATACCATGGATACATTTATGTGTTCCTCCTGGTATCACCTTCGGTACTTAAGTCCGACCTATCATAAGGGTCCATTTGATCCCACAGAGTACAACTATTGGATGCCGGTGGATATTTACACTGGGGGTATAGAGCATGCAACTATGCATCTCATTTATACACGTTTCTTCCATAAAGCACTCCGGGACCTGGGGATTACTAAAGCTTCAGAGCCAATGATCCGGCTTCGGAATCAAGGTATGCTGCTGGATGAGGATGGGAAAAAAATATCAAAAAGCCAAAACCAAAAAGAAATTGCAGAAGACCAAGGCAATGACTTTGGTAGCATGGTAGGAGAACCCATGCTGCAGCTGCGAAATCAGGGCATGGTCTTGGGAGAAGATGGGGAAAAGATGTCAAAAAGTCGTGGTAATGTGGTATCTCCGGATGACCTGGTCGCCACCTATGGCGCGGATACCGTTCGAGCTTATCTGATGTTTTTTGCCCGTTGGGAGTTGGGAGGTCCGTGGAACAGTCAAGGTATTACTGGAACGGAACGCTGGCTAAATCGTACTTGGACATTGTATACGCAGCCCGGTGAACAAGGAAGTCCCTCCGATGAGCTGATCCGTAACCTCAAAAGAGAAGTGCACACTGCCCTTGATCGGGTTCGCAGGGATTATGAACGATTTGAGTTCAATACTATCATTTCAACTCTAATGGAGCTGCTCAATGTGCTCTATGATGCGAAACGGCAAGGGGCAGTTGGAACTGACGCTTGGTCAGAGGCGCTTAGATTGTACTTATTGATGATGGCGCCGGCCACACCGCATATCACGGAGGAGTTATGGACTAATATTCTGGGCAATCCTTACTCGATTCACAACCAGCCCTGGCCAGAAGTCGACCCGGAAATGATGAAAAAAGATCAAATCACCCTGATTGTCCAGGTTAATGGTAAATTACGGGACCGGATTGTGGTCCCGGTTGGTATCAGTAAAAAAGAGGCGGAAAAAACCGCCCTGGCAAGCGAAGGGGCAGCACCATACTTGGAAGGAAAAGAGATTAAGAAGGTGATTGTGGTTCCGGGACGGTTAGTAAATATTGTGATTTAGGGATAATATGTAGTCAGAAATCCGGAAGTATTTTGAATAAAAGGCTGTTCTTGGGATGTAAATCGGACAGCCTTTTATTGCGCATAGTCACCCTGCTATTGTCTCTCTCTGATAGGGAGTGCGTACAGAAAGAGGGTGTTTATGGGGTATACTAGTGGCGATAGTACGATCAGAAAAGATTTGATTTAAAGCAGTTTAAAAATTGAGTATTCCAGGAGAGGAGAGTATTCATGTCATCAAAAAAGGTGATTGTAGTCTCTGAAAAAGCGCCGAAAGCAATTGGTCCTTATTCTGTTGCTGTAAAAGCAGGGAACCTGTTGTTTACTGCGGGACAGATGGGTTTAGATCCCGAAAGTGGGGAATTTGTACCAGGCGGAATTGAAGCTGAAACCAGACAGGCACTGAAAAATATTGAGACAATACTCCAAGCAGCTGGATCATCCCTAAAATCAGTTGTTAAAACTACTGTATTCTTGAGGGATATGAATGATTTTGGTGTGATGAATGTGATCTATGGTGAATTTTTCTCCGAAAAATTCCCTGCCAGATCTGCTGTTCAAGCTGCAAAACTTCCCAAGGATGGCGCGATTGAGATAGAAGCTATTGCGATGCTGGAATGATTCAATAAATTATTTTTCTCAAATCTAAGAAAATTGTAGATTAACCGCCTATGACCGGTGAACTCCTTCTTGTTGTTGATGACGAACCGCATATCATTGAACTTGCTCAGATGTATCTGGAGCGGGAGGGTTATCGTGTCATATCGGCTGCTGATGGGGTAGAGGCCTTGGCGGCTGTTGAGCAGCAACATCCGGCGTTGGTAGTGCTGGATGTTATGCTGCCGAAATTGGATGGTTTGGAAGTTTGTCGCACACTCCGAAAAAATGAAGATCCAGTGGCAATCTTGATGCTGACAGCCCGTGATGAGGACATTGATAAAATTCTTGGCTTGGAATTAGGAGCAGATGATTATCTCACCAAACCATTTAATCCCCGGGAACTGGTTGCACGTGTCAAAGCTGTTCTTCGAAGGAGTCAAGCAGACAAAACTCCTGTAGATGATACCCCTGTTCAGCTTGGTGATCTGCTGATCGATCCCCTCCGACGGGAAGTAAGGGTTAACGGAAATCTTGTAGAAATGAGAACCCAGGAGTTTGACCTATTGCTTACCCTTGCACGGCATAATGGCATAGTCCTCAGCCGTGATCAACTCTTGGATTTAGCTTGGGGTTATGATTACTATGGAAATACACGGACTGTAGACGTTCATATTGGGCACGTAAGGAAAAAGCTTAATGAAAGCCAGGTGAAAATTGAGACCATTACCGGTATTGGCTATAAACTGGTTCTCAGGTGAATTCAGCCGAGAACCATTCCTTTCTCTGGATTTTGGTTGTTGAGGTTTTATCTCCGGTTATAAAGAATAAGACCTGATCTATGTTTACTTCACTCCATGCACGCTTGTGGTTGACCTATGCCATTATCATTCTTCTGATATTAAGCATTCTGGGAATGGGTATTTTTGTCTATATTGTCCGGAATCCAGTTATTGATCGGCAGGCAATGCAAAAATTGGATCTGTCTTTGTCTCTTATCCAACGGCAGCTAAAAAATCGCAATCTTAACATACAGCCGAACGAGGAGTATTTCACTCGCATCAGTGACTCTTTATCGATCCGTCTGCTGCTCATTGATTCGGAAAGAAATGTATATTTGGATACGGAACCAGAAAATGCCGCCATAATGTGGCAAGACAATGATCAGGTACCTTCTCCACAAGGTCGAATCAATGACGGGGAGGGGAAAACCTGGCTTTATGTCTCCTGGAAAATCCCAAAAGGGGACTACCTGATGCTTACCTTGCCGAGACAAGGGGGAATCCAACTGTTAAGGAGTGCCCAGCTCAGACAGACTTTGCGAGATGATTTTTTACCTACTTTCTTAAGAACCGGATTGATCGCTTTTACCTTGGCGATCATATTTGCTGTCTGGATGGGTCACTGGATTGCCAATCCTTTGAAACAGATTGAAGCGGCATCCAGGGCGGTATCTTCAGGAGAGTACCGGGAGATACCTCCTCAGGGACCAGATGAAGTTAAAGCCCTCGTTGGAGCCTACAATGAAATGGTCAACCGGGTCCAATCTACCCAGCAATCTCAACGTGATTTTGTAGCCAATGTATCGCATGAATTGAAGACCCCTTTAACATCAATCCAGGGTTTTTCTCAGGCGATTCTGGATGGTACTGTAGATTCCGGGGATTCTCTCCAGAAAGCAGCTAATATCATCAAGACCGAAGCTGACCGGATGTACCGGTTGGTGGTTGATTTACTGGACCTGGCGCGATTTGATGCCGGAACGATCACATTGGAGAGAACAGCCCTGGAAATTAAACCAATCCTGACTCATGCGGTTAACCAACTTATTCCCCAAGCTGCACAAGGCCAAGTTCATCTTACACTGAATGTGGAACCCATGCCAACCTGTGTTGGAGATGAAGATCGTTTGGCCCAGGTATTCACGAATCTGATTGACAATGCCATCAAACACACCCAACCAGATGGCATTGTGCAGGTAAACGCTTGGAGCGAGAGGGGACACGCTTTGATACAAATCCAGGACAGCGGAGATGGAATCGAGGAGGAACATCTCAGAAGAATTTTTGAAAGGTTCTATAAAGTTGATAAATCCAGAAAAAAAGATGGTGAGCCGGGAACAGGATTAGGACTGGCGATTGCCCAGCAGATTGTTCAGGCTCATGGAGGAAAGATCACGGTTACAAGCACACTGGGGGTTGGATCTGTTTTTGAAGTTTTTATTCCTGTAGTTAAACCTGATGATGCCACTGTCTCTATTGGTAGGAAGGAGCCGGATCTATCGTGAAGGTATCAGTAATTATCCCCTGCTATAACGAACAGGAATCGATTACGGATCTGTTATCAGCAATCTATTCCCAAACCTATCCCCGGGAAGAGATCGAAGTGATTATCTCTGATGGAATGTCAACTGATGCCACCAGAGAGAGAATCACCAATTTTAAAGCAGATTTTCCCGATCTTGATATCAGGGTGATTGATAACATAAAACAAACTATTCCTTCGGGCTTAAACCTGGCAGTCCGAGATGCCCGGGGAGATTATATCCTTCGGCTTGATGCCCATTCCAATCCTTTTCCTGACTACTTCACCCACAGTATTGTGGCACTCGAGGAAGGTTTAGGTGATAATATCGGAGGTGTGATATCTATCCAGGCTGCTGATAACAGTTGGATTGCTCAATCGATAGCTATTGCAGCAGGACACCCATTGGGTGTGGGGGATGCCCGCTACCGGATTGGCTCCGGTGCAAGAGAGGTGGATACAGTCGCTTTTGGTGCCTTTCGATCCTCCTTGTTTGATGAGATTGGCTTCTATGATGAAACTTTGCTTGCGAATGAAGACTATGAGTTAAATGTCCGGATTCGCAAAGCAGGTGGAAAGGTCTGGTTGGATCCGGAAATTCGCGCTAATTATTTTGCCCGTCCCACACTAAGAAGTTTGGCAATCCAATATTGGCGGTATGGATTTTGGAAATTGAGAATGCTACTGCGTTATCCCGATACATTCCGTTGGCGGCAGATTTCAGGATTGTTTGTCCTTTCCTGGTTGGTGTTGGGGATCCTGAGTATATGGTTTCCTGCTGCCCGCTGGCTCTTGGCAGCAGAAGCAGTCCTCTATGGCAGTGCATTGATCATAAGTGGTGTTAGTGCTTCCTGGGCAAAAAAGAAGGTTTTGGTCGGATTGGGTTTACCTCTAGCGATTGCGACAATGCATTTTTCATGGGGATCCGGATTCTTGTGGAGTTTGCTGGTTTATTCTTTTGATAAAATAATCAATAAATAGGCTCAAGCAGTCTTTGAGATAATGATTATGAAAAACTCATATGATGCATCCAAAGAACACCGCTGGCGATTCCGGTTTGCTTCACGCCGGGTCATGTTGGTGAATGGAGATTTATTTGCAGAAGCTTTAGCACTGGTGTTCGCCTTGTATGTTTGGGGGACCAGGGCAGAATTTCTGGGTTTTTCCCTCAAATTTATTTTAGAGCGGGTTCCTGGGTGGTTCTTTTTACTTCCATTTATGTGGTTGTTTTTTCTGATAGAGCTATATGACATCCGGAAAGCAAGCAGTTGGAGGTATACATTCCAGAGTGTGGCAACAGCGGCTGTGATTGGTTCTATTCTTTACCTGGGTGTTTACTTTACTTCTCCTCCGGAATCACTGCCAAGAACTGGAGTTGCCGCCTTCATTCTCGGATCGGTAGTCTTTACATTATTATGGCGTTTGTTTTATATCAGAGTTCTGACTGGGCCCCAATTTTTAAGACGGGCTATCCTCATGGGAGGAGGTGTATCCGGGAAAATATTGCTAAAATCCTTTAATTCGTTTGATACCAAACCTTATTTCATGATCGGTATTATTGACGATGATCCCGCGAAACTAAACCAGGAGATTGAAGGTTATAAGGTAATTGGCAGCGGAAAGGAACTTCTGGAGATTATCCAGAGAGAAAGTATTTCCGATATCATTGTTGCCATTACTGGTGCGATCAATGGTGAATCCTTTCAGGCACTGCTTGATGCGCAGGAGCTTGGAGTAGATATCACCCGTATGCCGGTAGCCTATGAAGATCTGAATCAGCAGGTCCCGATCAGGATTTTGGAAGCTGATTGGATTCTGCGTTCTTTCGTGGATGATACAGCGGTCAGCGGCTTGTACCCGATAGCAAAACGAATTATGGATTTCATTGGGGGGTTAATTGGGGTAACTATATTCCTGTTTCTACTCCCGCCAGTTGCTGGACTGATATTCCTGGATAATGGATTTCCAATTTTTTACCGTCAGGAGAGATTAGGTAAAAGTGGGAAACCATATAAAATCATCAAATTCAGGACAATGGTTAAAAACGCCGAATTGGACGGTGAAGCCCAATGGGCAAGCGAAAACGATCAGCGGATAACCAAAGTGGGGCGCCTCTTAAGGAAAACACATCTGGATGAGTTTCCCCAATTTATTAATGTCCTGAGAGGGGAAATGAGCCTCGTTGGACCCAGATCTGAGCGACCAAGCTTAGTTAATAAACTACAAAAAGAAGTACCATTTTATCGCGCAAGGCTTCTGGTAAGACCTGGTGTCACAGGCTGGGCACAGATTAATTATGGATATCCTGAAACGGTTGAAGAGACGATTGATAAATTAGAATACGATTTATATTACATCAAAAACCGGACCATTCTCTTGGACCTGCGAATCATCTTAAGTACACCAGGAACCATTTTTGGTTTTAAAGGGAAATAATTTCATGCACAAGAGCCTGGTTACCGGTGGCGCCGGTTTCATTGGATCACATCTAGTTGAAGCGTTACTGAAACGTGGAGATGAAGTCCGGGTTCTTGACAATTTCTCGACCGGCAAGACTGAGAATCTGGCAAGTTTCCGGGATAATATCGAATTGATCCGAGGAGATCTTCGATCCAAATCCGATCTGAAAAAAGCCGTCAAAGATATCGATACAGTCTTTCACCAGGGGGCTTTTGTCTCAGTGCCACTTTCCCTTAAAGATCCAGAGCTGTGCTTTGCTGTTAATGTGGAAGGGACAGTAAACCTGCTCTCCGCAGCCTTAGCATCCGGAGTTAAACGAGTTGTGATGGCTTCCAGTGCCGCAGTTTATGGGGAAAATTTAGCCGTTCCACTAACGGAAGATGCCCCAGCGGATCCATTATCTCCCTATGCAGTATCAAAAAGAGTAGGGGAACTCTATACAGCGATTTATACAAATCAGCTGAATCTGGACGTGGTGGCTCTGCGTTATTTTAACGTTTACGGGCCAAAACAGAGTCCGGATTCTGATTACGCTGCTGTAATTCCAATCTTCATTAGGAATATGCTGGATGAAGAACATCCTGTCATATTTGGTGATGGGAAGCAAAGCCGGGATTTCATATATATCGACGATGTAGTGCGGGCGAACGTGCTTGCCTCGGAGTCCAGCCGGGCACCGGGAAGAATTCTAAACATTTGCTCTGGTTCTGAAACCAATTTGTTTGAATTGGTGGGAACCCTTTCAGGAATATTTAACTGGGAAGCCCAACCTAGCTTAGAACCTGAACGTCCGGGAGATATCTACCGATCCTCTGGAGATCCCAGTTTAGCGAGAAAGATATTGGATTTTGAACCCCAGGTGGATTTCGAAACCGGATTAAGGACTACCGCCGCCTGGATGGATCAATTTTAAAAGAAATAAACTTTATCCACACCGAGACGCGGAAAGTATCGGGATAGATTATGTCCAGCTGTACTCTTCAGGAATGGAAATCATTCATAGAAAAATACCCTGACGCGCATGTCCTGCAGAGTTCTGCTTGGGGTGAATTAAAATCAAACTTTGGCTGGGAACCGAACTGGTTGATTTGTGGCGAAATTGGAGCACAGATTTTATTCCAGGCTCTTCCGCTTGGATTTCATATCGGGTATATTCCCCGGGGACCTGTCTCTACTAGTACTACACAGGTTGGATTAAAAGATTGGGATGATTTCCAACAGGAACTAATCGATCTCTGCCGGCTTAAAAAGACCATCTTTTTAAAGGTAGAACCCGATTTATGGGAGAGGGGTAAAGAGGAGGATTGTATTCCTTATTCCGATTTCCAGACAAGTATTCACAGTATCCAACCTCCCAGGTCAATTGTGGTTAGTTTGCGGGAGTCTGAAGCGGAGATTCTTGCCAGAATGAAATCGAAAACCCGTTATAACATCCGTCTGGCTCAGAAGAAGGATGTTACTGTCAGAATGTTGGATCAGATTGAACCATTTTACAAATTACTTAAAAATACTGCAGACCGATCAGAGTTTGGCATCCACACTTTGGCGTATTATCGGGCAGCGTTTGATCTGTTTAGCGCCTCCGGAGAATGTAAATTGTTTCTAGCAGAATACCAGGGAGAACCGCTAGCGAGCATTATGGTATTTGTACGCGGAAATCGGTGCTGGTATTTTTATGGGGCATCCTCGAATGAACATCGGGATCGCATGCCAACATACCTTATTCAGTGGGAAGCAATGTGCTGGGCAAAAAGTCAGGGCTGCCTGACGTACGATTTGTGGGGAGTTCCTGATGAAAACGAAACAACGCTGGAAAACCACTTTCTAGAACGACAAGAAGGGCTCTGGGGCGTTTACCGTTTTAAACGCGGATTTGGCGGTGAATTGAAAAGAACTTGTGGTCCCTGGGATATGGTTTTCTATCCTGGATTGTATTCCCTCTATCTTCTACGCTCCCGGATAAGGAACTGATAGATTAGCCCTCCATGCTGAGGAAATAGTCTTCATGAACGGAAAGAACTGGAATGTAATCTTATCCTCTTTGCCTGTCCCCCATTTATTGCAATCAGCTCAATGGGCGGAGGTAAAGAATCGGTTTGGATGGCAGCCGTATTATCTGGTTTGGCAAGAAAACGGCGGAAATCTGGAAATGATAGAAAATCCCCAGGGTGATCTCCCGGTAACAAATCCTGCCGCCGCCGCTTTGATATTGGAAAGGAAGATATTTAGGGGAATCTCGATCATGTATGTGCCAAAGGGACCTCTTTTAAAGGATTGGACTGATCTCAGACTTCAAAAAAAAGTTCTTGAGGATTTGCAATATTTTGCGCAAAAGAGAGGGGCAATCCAGATAAAGATTGATCCTGATCTAGTCATAGGGCACGGGATTCCAGGGGAAGATGAACCGGATATTGATCCGCAAGGAATTGATATTAGGAAGGAATGGATGGAACAGGGATGGCGTTTTTCTTCCGATCAGATTCAATTCCGAAATACGATTCTAATTGATCTGCGGCAGGATGATATTGAGATTCTTGGTCGGATGAAATCAAAAACTCGCTACAATATTCGCTTGGCAGAACGGAAGGGGATTACGATTCGTCTTGGTGATAAAACTGACCTGGCGGGGCTCTACCGAATGTATGCGGATACATCAATGAGGGGGGGTTTCACTATCAGGGGGGAGAGTTATTACCAAACGCTGTGGCAGATCTTCATGAGAGAAGGTTTGCATAAGAAAACTGATCCTGTGGCTCAGCCGATCATCGCTGAATTTGAAGAACAACCTGTTGCTGGTGCGGTGATGTTCCGTTTTGGGGAACGGGCTTGGTACCTTCACGGCATGTCCCTTCCTGAGCATAATGAGAAGATGCCTTCCTACTTAATTCAGTGGGAAGGGATGCGCTGGGCAAAAGAAAACGGCTGCAGTACTTACGATATGTGGGGCGCTCCAGATCGTTTTGTGGATACTGATTCCATGTGGGGTGTTTACCGTTTTAAACGCGGATTCGGCGGAGAGGTGGTCAGAACAATCGGTGCCTGGGATTATGCAGCAAAACCCCAGCTTTATAAGATATATACACGCGTAATGCCAATGATTTTAAATAGCATGCGTAGGGTGGGTGATCGTAATACTGAGAGAATACATAGGAATACCTGAAATTAGTACTCACTCTTTTAAGCGGATCAATAATGATAAAGGATGTTAAGAATGCTTCCAAGAAAGAGCTTTGCCCATTTACCTACCATAATCGAACACCTCCCTCGATTGACAAAAACTCTTGGTGGTCCTGATCTATATATTAAAAGGGACGATCAAACCGGGTTAGCAACGGGGGGGAATAAAACAAGAAAATTAGAATATTTGATAGGACAAGCGCTGGCAGAAGGGTCAGATCTGGTCTTAACAACTGGAGCGGCTCAATCCAATCATTGCCGGCAAACGGCTGCGGCCGCAGCAAGGTGCGGCTTGGGTTGTACTCTGGTATTGGTTGAACCTAGGCCAGAAATTCCAACTGCGAACCTCTTTCTCGATAATTTACTTGGGGCTGATCTTATATGGACGGAAAAAAGTAACCGGGATGAGATTCTTCATCAAGCCTATCAAAAAGCGGTCCAAAAAGGAAGAAAACCATTTCTCATCCCTTATGGTGGCTCTAACCCGGTAGGAGCATATGCATACTTTGCGGCAGTGGAAGAAATGCTCGGACAGTTATCAGATGATTTACCAGATTGGATAGTCTTTGCATCTTCATCTGGTGGAACTCAAGCTGGTTTAGTGGCAGGTGCCCAATATCATCAACTTGATATAAAAATCCTGGGTATTAGTGTGGATGAGACCGAGGAAGTCCTCACTACATGTGTTTCATCTTTAGCCTCAGAAATATCCCATCAATATGGGAATAAAGTTGATATCTCTCCAGAAAAAATCCTCGTAAGTGATAAATATCTTGGTGATGGATACGGTGTAATTAATGAAAACGATCGGGAGGCAATCCGACTTTTTGCAGAGCTTGAAGGCATCTTATTGGATCCTGTCTATACTGGTAGGGCAGGGGCGGGCTTAATAGATTTGATCCGGACAGGAGTGTTTAAGAAGAATGAAAAGATCCTTTTCTGGCATACCGGAGGGATAACGACTTTATTCGCAAATAAGTATCTGGGTGAAATATAATCCATGATTTTCATCCCCTTTTTTTATTCTGAAAATCACCTTCTGGAGTAATTCTTTCCAGACATAACTATGGTAAAATTTGGAGTTGATGTGAAGCAACATTATTACTCGTTTGATTGGCTAATGAGTGCGAGGAGAACGTATGTTAACAAACTGGGTCTACATAGGTGTTTTTCTCATTGTTGCGGTGGTTGTTCCTCTGGTTGCGGTATTGATACCCGTATTTATTGCCCCTAAAAAACCAAGTACCCGGAAAGAAGAAATCTACGAGTGCGGTATAGAAACCAAAGGGAATATCCGAATCCAGTTTAAATCTCAATATTATATCTATGCGTTAATCTTCTTAATTTTTGATATTGAAACAATTTTCCTCTTTCCCTGGGCTGTGGCACTGGGAAATCTTCCCCTATTTGCTGTCATAGAAGGTGTGATATTTATCGTGATTCTCTTTGCTGGGCTGGTTTATGCGATGAGAAAAGGGGTTCTGGCCTGGTCGTAGGTGACCACATTTTTTCAGGAGTTTTTCATGGCTGATTTGATTAATCTGATTGAAAATTGGATAAAAAACATTCTTCTTGGCTGGGGAGTCACTGAGAGTTTGGCTGTATTTATACTTCAGGTTCTTGGAAGTGTACTGGTTGTGATTGTATGTTTTGTGATTGTGATCGCCTTGATTTGGGTTGAGCGAAAACTTGCTGGACGCATTCAAGACCGCTTTGGACCCAACCGTGCCGGACCATATGGGATCTTCCAATCCTTTGCTGATATTATAAAAATCTTCACAAAAGAATACATCACTCCAGTTGGCGCAGAAAAAGGTTTATTTAATATTGCACCAGTGCTGGCTATGTTTTCCGTACTGGCTATTTGGGCAGTTTTTCCTTTTGCGATCAATGTCGTTGGCGGGGATATCCACGTTGGTGTACTGTATATTGTTGCGATAGGCGCATTTGGTATCCTGGCAATATTGATGGCAGGTTGGTCATCTAACAACCGCTATGCGTTGCTTAGTGCTTCTAGATCTGTGGCGATGCTGATTTCCTATGAAATTCCGATGATCATCTCCCTGCTGGTTCCGGTCTTACTAGCCCATTCTATGAAATTGTCTGTAATTGTTGAAGCTCAGATGCCCTGGAATATCTTTGTGGCACCGTTGGCTGCCCTTATATTTGGCATTTCATCCATGGCAGAGGTCGGCAAAGCACCCTTCGATTTGCTAGAAGCAGAATCGGAGCTAGTTGCTGGATATCATACGGAATACTCTGGAATGAAGTTTGGTATGTTTTACGTAGCAGAGTTCCTCCACCAGTTCACTGTTGGTGCACTGATGGCAATCTTTTTTTTAGGCGGATGGACAGGTCCACTGGCAGTCCGCTGGCCGATCCTTGGTGTATTTTATTTTTACGGAAAAACCTTCTTTATTTACCTGGTAATATCCTGGATCAGACTTTCCCTACCTAGAATAAGGATTGACGAAATGCTCAATTTAAATTGGCGTTTCCTGATTCCGATTTCATTTATCAATCTGATTGCTGTTGCTATCGCTGACCGTGTAATGTTGGAATTTAACCTTGCCCGCTGGATCTACGTGGTGGTGATGTTCTTAATAAATATACTCATACTGGTGGCGGCATTAACAATTGCAGAAAAAAACGAAAAAGCTGTTGAACGGGTTGAGTTTTCTCCCCGACCGATAGCAGTCCCTCCCGGGAAAGAATCCAAATAACCTGGAGTTTGGTAAAGATAGATAAGTTGTGATTTATCGCCAGGTAATCACACTGACCAACTCCTGGCTGGAAAGGAAGAACGTATGGTGCCAGTACTAATTTTTGGTTTATCCAGTGTAGTTACATTAGGAGCGGCACTGGCTGTCGTCACTAATAAAAACATCCTGCACAGTGCCTTTTATCTTATTCTTGCTTTTGTTGGTGTTGCCAGTATCTATGTCCTGCTGGAAGCGCCGTTTATCGCTGTGGTACAGGTTCTGGTATACATTGGCGCTATCGCTATTCTGATTGTTTTTGCGATCATGCTCACCCGGAGATTGCTGAGTAAAGATCTAATCCAGCGTAATGCACAGTGGGGCTTGTCAGCCCTCGGAGCGACCGGTTTATTCCTGGTACTGGGTTGGATTGTGTACAGTGTTAATTGGCCCGTTAAGCTGCTGACTGTTCCAGAGGATCCTATCTCAGTTTTGGGACAGGAATTATTAAGTACCTATGTGGTGCCTTTCGAAATTGCGTCTGTATTGTTGCTGGCTGCTCTGGTTGGAGCGATACTGATTGGCAGGGAGAGAGAATAATCAACCTTGGGGTTGGTTCAAGGAGAGTGGAATGGCTATTCCAATCAATTGGTTTTTAGTCCTTGCTGCAGGATTGTTTTGTATCGGTTTATATGGCGTATTATCCCGTCGAAATGCGATTGGAATTCTAATGGGTATCGAACTGATGCTAAACGCGGTTAATATCAATTTGATCACTTTTTGGCGTTATATAAACCCCGTGAAATTAACTGGACAGGTATTTGCGATATTTGTCTTTACTGTGGCTGCCGCTGAAGTTGCTGTTGGATTGGCGCTGGTAATAGCGATTTACAGAAACCGTGATACGGTCATTGTCGAAGAGATTGATTTATTGAAAGAATAGGTGAGAGAAGACCAATGCAAGAATTTTTCTTCAGCTTAACATGGTTAGTCCCATTATTTCCATTCCTGGCGTTTCTGATTATTATTCTCTTTACCCAGGATAACAATAAACTCAGCCACACTCTTAGCATCGGATCGATGGTTTTATCATGGCTAGTGGGATGGAGTGTGGTTTTCAGCGCGATATCAACACCTCATCTCGGAGAACACCCCATTCATGTTTCAGTCCCCTGGTTCCCAACCGGAACAACTTCCATTGAAATTGGATACTGGATTGATCCATTAATGGCGGTTACGCTGTTTATGGTGCCCTTCGTCTGCTTGATGATTTTTATATATTCAATTGGTTATATGGGATATGGAACAGAGGAAGAGGATCCCAATTACGCCCGCTTTTTTGCTTATATTGCTCTATTTGCCACTGGTATGCTGGGGCTGGTTATTTCTGAAAATCTGCTGACGCTCTTTATTTCTTGGGAAATTATGGGTTTGTGTTCCTACCTGCTGATAGGGTTCTGGTTTCAGAAGAATTATCCGGATCCAAAAAAGATTACACCCCGACAAGCTGGTTTAAAAGCATTCCTGGTCACGAAGATAGGCGATCTGTTTTTAATGTTGGGAATAATTTACCTATATTCCCAGGCTGGATCACTAAGCTATGCGGATACATTGTTTGATCATGAATTCTTAACCAATCTGGCGTCCACTCCTGCACTGCCAATTTTTGGAGGTTGGTCAGCCGCCTCCGCGATTGGAGCCTTGATATTCGGTGGTGCGGTGGGTAAATCAGCCCAATTCCCACTTCACGTTTGGCTTCCAGATGCAATGGAAGGCCCCACACCTGTTAGTGCACTGATCCATGCCGCTACAATGGTATCTGCCGGTGTATTCTTGACAGCCAGGGTTTTTCCATTGTTGAACGTAGTCGTTGAATTGGAACATCATAACCCAGCCATGGGAATAATTGCTTTTATCGGAGCATTTACAGCAATCTTATCTTCTGTTATAGCCATCGCCCAGAACGATATTAAAGGCGTACTCGCTTTCTCAACCATAAGTCAGTTGGGATATATGATTGCAGCTCTGGGTATAGGGGCATATGTGGCAGCCACATTCCACCTGATCACCCATGCCTTCTTTAAGGCATTGCTGTTTATGGGATCTGGCTCAGTTATTATCGGTTGTCACCATGAGCAGGATATGATGGAAATGGGCGGATTAAAGGAAAAAATGCCCCGGACATTCTGGACATTCTTGGCCGGCGGTTTTGCCCTATCCGGATTCCCGATCATTACCGCCGGGTTCTGGAGCAAGGATGAAATTCTTGCCCACGCCTGGGAGGAATTTATGCATCAAGGTCTGGTTTCCTGGCCGTTCTTTGTTTGGCTCTTGCTCACCATTGCTGCATTCTTGACTGCGTTTTATATGGCCCGACAAATATCACTGACCTTCCTTGGAAAGCCGCGAGGTCACCATGCGGAGCATGCCCATGAAACCCCAAATACGATGACCTTTCCTTTGATCTTGCTGGCATTTTTTGCCCTTACCCTGGGTTTTGTCGGCATCCCGGAGGAAATTATTGGTCATGGAAATAACTGGTTCCATAATTTTGTAGGTCATGAATATCCATCCACACCTCTCAGTTTGCCTGTCCTGCTGCTGTCTTCCGCTTTAGCCATAGGTGGCTTGGGGATCGGTTGGTTGGTATATGGAAGAAAACCAATGCTGCAGGGTGAGATGGATCCACTGGAACGGGGGATGAAAAAAGTCCGCCTGGGTTGGTTTTACGAAGCCATGCGCAACAAATTTTATTTTGATGAAATCTACAACGCGACTTTTGTCCAGGGTTCTATCAAACTGGCAGAAATCTTCTACGACTTTGATTATCACTGGGTGGTCGATCCTTTAGTCAATCTGATTGCCCGCATTAGCCGCTGGATATCAAGATTGTTAAATGAGTTTGATGAAAAAGTTGTTGACGGTCTGGTGGATTTGACCGGATTATCCGGTATCAAGCTCTCAGACTTGAGTGGGATCACGGATAACAGAGTGGTTGATGGACTGGTTAATGGCATTGCCGAAGCAACAGGATGGATAGGCGAAAAAGTTCTGCGCCCCATCCAAACTGGGAAAGTCCAGAATTACCTTCTGATATTGTTAATATCCATGCTAGCTATTATTGGCATTTATCTGGTCTATTAGACAAATTTGAATCCCGAGGAGAATAATGATGAATTTTCCAATTTTAACTGCGATTACCTTTATCCCTCTTTTGATTTCCACGATTGTCCTGCTCATTCCGAAATCTAAGGAGAATTGGATTCGCTCGGTATCAACAGTCCTTAGTTTAATACCTCTGGCCCTGTCGATTTATATCTATATTGCGGTCCGGGCTGATCCTGGGAAAATGCATTTTACGGAAGAATATTCCTGGATCCCGGCCATCGACGTCTACTACCGGATGGGTGTGGATGGACTCAGTGCCGTGATGCTTGTTTTAACAACATTGTTGTCTACTCTGTGTTATTACTATTCTATTTACACTATCAAAAACCGGGTAAAGGAATACTACTTCTTATTCTTGCTCCTGCAAGTGGGCATGAGTGGTGTTTTTGTTTCCCTCGATTTCATCTTCTTTTATGTTTTCTGGGAGATCGGGCTAGTACCGATGTACCTGTTGATTGGTATCTGGGGTGGCGAACGCCGTATCTATGCTTCCATCAAATTTTTCCTCTACACATTGGCAGGCAGTATGGCTATGCTGCTGGCAATTATTGGGGTTTACTTGGCAACCGGGACCTTTAACATTCTAGAAGCAGCTGCAGCGCAGCCATTTGCTGGGAATTTTGCTCTTTCGGCGGCAGCCTTCTGGGCTTTCTTTGTTGCCTTTGCCATCAAGGTGCCGATCTTCCCATTCCATACCTGGCTTCCGGATGCGCACACAGAAGCGCCTACTGCCGGTAGTGTTATCCTGGCAGGCGTTCTGCTTAAGCTTGGTGCATATGGTCTAATCCGGATTGTGCTGCCTATATTCCCAAAAACATTCGCATTTTACTCTTACAATGTACCGGTAATACCTATTCTGGCAGTGATCAGCATTGTATACGGCGCGCTAGTCTGTATGGCGCAATGGGATTTAAAACGCCTGATTGCCTATTCCTCGGTGAGTCACATGGGGTATGTCACGCTAGGGATCAGCGCAGCAGCAGCCAGTTTAGCAATCTCCGGTAGAGAAGGTACAGCCACAAGCGCAATAATTAGTATTAACGGTGCTTCCCTTCAGCTGTTTACACATGGCGTGATAACTGGCGGGCTGTTTTTCTTGGTCGGCATGATCTACGATAGAGCACACACAAGGCAGATCAGAGACTTTGGAGGATTGGGATCAAAGGTGCCTTATTACTACGGAATCATGATGGTTACAGGTTTCGCATCCTTGGGATTACCGGGATTGGCCGGATTCTGGAGTGAATTCTTTGTTTTCCGGGGAGCATTTGCGATCATACCTATTTTCGCCATCATTGGTGTTCTGGGTATTGTCTTTACTGCTGCTTACATCCTCTGGAAGATTGTTCAGCATATATTCCTGGGAGAGTTTGATCAAGAAAAATGGGATCAGGTAACCCACCAGGCGAAATTAACTGATCTGGCGACATTTGAAAAAATCACCATGTGGCCCTTAGTGATCCTGATGGTATTGATTGGTTTTTATCCTTCCCTGATAGTGCGATTGTTGAACGGTGTATCAACAGCTCTGGTCAACAATATTTTACCGTGAAATAAAGAGAGGCTACAACTGTGCACATCTTCTTATTTCTACTCCCACAACTAATTCTGTTCTTGAGTTTGGTGCTCGTATTTGGAATCGATTTGGTGGGGTCAAAAGAAAAAAAGTGGCTGCCTTATCTGGCCCTGACTGGTACTACTATATCACTGGCAGTTTCCATCTATCTCTTTGGTTGGGTGGAGATTACTGCGGAATCAGTCCTGGGTGGCATGATAGCCATTGATTCTTTTTCCCTGTATTTCCAGATTTTTGCTGCCGTTATTGCAAGCATCATTATCCTGCTTTCGATAGAATATATGGCGCTGCGCTCTCCTTATCAGGGAGAGTATTACAGCTTAATTCTCCTGGCATGTTTTTCGATCTCTTTGTTATCGGTTTCCGCTGACTTGGTGATGGTATTTATCTCTTTTGAGTTGTTGAGCATTTCTTCCTACATCCTGACCGGATTCTTAAGGAACGATCCCAAAAGCAGCGAAGCGGCTATTAAATACTTCCTTTATGGCTCGATTGCATCCGCGATGATGTTGTATGGCATGTCACTGCTCTATGGTGCAACTGCATCGACGAACTTGATCCAGATCGCCCAGGGACTATCTGGGATTGACCCTGGCTTGCGTTGGGTGATCTATCCCGCTCTGGTGTTGTTGATGGTTGGCTTCGGGTTTAAAACCGTAACTGTCCCTTTCCATCAATGGTCTCCAGATGCCTATGAAGGAGCGCCAACTCCGGTCACGGCATTCCTTGCTGTCGGGTCCATCGGTGCTGGTTTTGCTGTTCTGATCAGAGTCATGTTGACCGCTCTTCCTGATTTTCAGGTTAATTGGGCAGCATTGATCGCGGGTTTATCTATCATGAGCATGACGCTTGGCAACCTGGTTGCCATCAGTCAAAAGAATATTAAACGTATGTTAGCTTATTCCGGCATTGCTCATGCTGGATATATTTTGATTGGCCTGGTTTCCTGGGATTTGTGGTACCCCGGGATGGTATTTGATGGAGTCAGCGGTGTCTTAATCTATTTACTGGTCTACCTGGCAGCCAATTTGGGCGCTTTTGCAGTGGTTATCGGGTTTGAACATAAGCTGGGATCGAATCAAATCTCAGATTATGCTGGTTTGATCCAGAGATCTCCTTTAATGGCCGGGACGATGGTGGTATTCCTTTTTTCCCTGATTGGTATCCCCGGAACCGGCGGATTTGTGGGAAAGTTGATGATCTTTGGTGCGGCCTTGCGGAAGGAATATTATTTCCTGGCGATCATAGCTATCATTAATAGCGTAGTTGCAGGATTCTATTACTTGAATGTGATCCGTTATATGTTCTTCCAGCCGCTAGATGAACCTCAAAGGGATAGGATCCAGCTACCGAAAACTCTTTCTGCGGTGATAATCCTGACTTGTGTATTCACCCTGTTGATGGGTTTGTTTGCCCAACCGTTTATCCAATTTGTCCAGGCTTCATTAGGATTGATAACATCCTGAGTGCCGTGCCGGGAAAATCTGGGTTCACTTAAGGACACGGTTCTAGGAAACTACGTACAGCGCATATTAGGTAATCGCAAATTTAGCAGAATAGGTTGAGACTTGAAGCCTGGTTGACAGCCTTTTGGCTTGTGAGTAAAATACAACAAGTGCTGGTTTTCCACGAGGAGAAGCAATTGAATATCAAACAGGATGAACCAACAAAAAAACCACCTTGGCGAGACAGCCTGTGGGTTGTGGGTCTAGCTGGTCAAGCGGGTCTGTACATTGCTCTGCCGGTTGTCCTGGGATTATTTCTGGGATATTTCATTGACCAGCTCTTGGGAACGGTCTTTTTATTTGCGTTAATGTTTACAATGGTTGGCTTCATCGGGGGTGTGATTCTTATCTATCGCTGGGTAAAGAATACCGTGCAAAAACGCTTAGAGGAAATGAAACAGGATGAATAATCCGGAAATGGAAAAACCGAAAAAACGAATATGGGGATGTTCCATAATACTTGTCGTAGCCTTGGGGCTGACCGGATATGGACTGGTCATGCCTGGAAAAGAGCTCCCCGAGATCAGTCTGGCAGCCGAAATCATCCCCTGGCAGCTTCCGATCCCGGGCTTTAAACACGGCGTACCGAATACTTTGCCTACCGCAATCTTCACCATGATTGTTCTGGTCTTGGTCGCATTTGCTTATTACCGTGCAACCCGTCGAGCGGAGAAGACTGGGAAGGAGAGTCGTTTTTTGATCGCCATCGATGCGGTCTATGAGACAGTGTTTTCCTTTATTGAAAACGTGGTTGGGAAAAAACAAGCGCTTGAATTATTCCCTATGGTTGCTACTTTTTTCTTCTTTATCCTGTTTGCCAACTGGTTGGGTTTAATCCCGGGAATGGGATCAATCGGTGTCTGGGGTGAACACAATGGTCATCGTATTCTCATTCCCATACTCCGGGGACCAAATGCTGACCTGAGCACCACCCTGGCCCTAGCATTGATCTCGCTTACCTATACCCAATACCTGGGTTTTAAACACCAGGGATTTAAGTATCTTAACAAGTTTATCAACTTCAGAGCCCCGGAAGGAAGCAGCGGTGCTCTTAAACCGGTTTTGGCTATTGCCAATGGATTTGTGGGGATTCTGGAGATTGTGGCGGAAATCAGCCGGATCCTTTCCTTTGCTTTCCGGTTATTTGGCAACGTGTTTGCCGGGGAAGTGCTGTTAATGGTAATCAGTTTCCTGGCGGCATTTGTGGCTGTGATCCCCTTTATGGGATTGGAATTATTTGTTGGCGCTATTCAGGCCTTGATTTTTGCGATGCTGTCATTGATTTTCTTTCAAATGGCATCACACCAACATTAGATCGCAAGATATTTTGTTCTTAAAGGAGAAATCTGTATGTCCTATGAAGCTATAACTCAATTAGCTGCTGCGCTGGCAATCGGTTTAGGATCTCTGGGTCCTGGACTGGCTATTGGAATGCTGGCGGCGAAAGCCATGGAAGCCCTGGGCCGAAATCCGGAAGCGTCTGGTGATATTTTGACCAACATGATTCTGGCTATTGCTTTTGCCGAGGCAATCGCGATTTATGCCCTGGTTGTAGCCCTGGCAATCAAATTCGTTCCTGTTACACCGTTAGGTTAAGGAGGATACCGTGGGTGATGCATTATCAGCCATGGGGATCAATCTTCCATTTTTGATCTCCCAGATCGTTAATTTCCTGGTGCTATTTGGAGCGCTGACGTTCCTGGCCTGGAAACCTGCCCGAAAACGTTTGGATGAAAGGCAGGCAATGCTTCAAAAGCAAGCTGAGGATACCGAAGCAGCCGCAGAGCAGCGGGCTCAAATAGATCAGGAACGGGAAAAAGTCCTTCAAGAGGCGAAAAAAGAAGCAGAAAAGATAGTGGCTCAATCCCACGATAGGGTTGAGGCTATTAAGAATGACGCTGCTGATGAAGCAAAGAAGGTCATTCAAAAAGCCCAGGTTGACGCCAGGGAAGAGGAACAACGATTGTTAAAAGATATGCGTGATCAGGTTGCTATCCTTTCAATCGCGGCAGCTCAAAAGCTGCTGGGTGCTGCCCTGGATGAATCCCGGCAGCGGGCGTTAATTGATGAGTTCTTTTCAAGCGTTAAGGACGGGAAAGTCCTTGTGTTTGAAGGTGAACAGATCCAGGGAAAGTCTGCCGTTGTAACCAGTGCCCTGCCGTTGAAGGATAAAGAAAAAGGAATCATTGAAAAGGATATTCTCAAAAGGGCTGCCGGAGATATTGTGGTTGCTTTTAATGTCAACCCGGAGAT
>JAUWCZ010000049.1 GCA_030609055.1 Chloroflexota bacterium
CACCAGGGAGGAAATCACCGTATGGATTAATCCCAGCGGGAATTCCCGGGTGGCGACCCAGTGAGCGCT
Organism: Chloroflexota bacterium; assembly: GCA_030609055.1. GTDB lineage: Bacteria > Chloroflexota > Anaerolineae > Anaerolineales > UBA11858 > B10-G9. The sequence continues at coordinate 70 of JAUWCZ010000049.1, forward strand.
GAATTCCATGTCCTGATAATCTGCTGCTACTCCTGCAGATTGAAAAAGATGTTCTAGCTCATGCCTGGCGACGTAGTAGCGGGCACCCATTGGTAACCGCTCACTGATGATGATCATCCCATTACAGAACAGCCCATTAATACCCACCATATCATGACCGGGGACTAGAAACATAGCCTGGTCCAGGTCTTCTGGAGGTATTGGTGACCCTTCCCGCCGTTTCTCCACCAGTTCAGTCAGGAAGCTGATTTTGACCTGATCCGGGGGGTACCTGGTGGTGTCACAAGCCAGGAATTTTGGTGGGCGGGGTGGTTCCTGGCTGGGGTTCAAACGTCGGGTGCTGATTTCCAGGGCCAGGATCAATACACCCAGGACGAGGGTGATGCCGAGCAGGATCTTAAAAAAGAGTTTGAGGACTTTTTCCATAAGCTCCCAGTGTGCGATAACTTAAATTTTACACAAAAAGGGGACCTCAGTGCCTCTTCGTGGAGTCTATAGGCAGTAAGGGTTTAGTAGATTCCTCATATCATTGGCCAAACTTCATTCACCTTCTCCATAATAACAAAAAGCCGCTCCTGTATATTAACAGGAATTGAGAATTTTTCCTCAATCGATCGCACAGCCAGTCCCAATTCACCCAGCCTTTCAGATCCTGTTGTAAAGAAATTGTCATTGGTCTTCTCGAGCATTAAAGCGGCTTCAGTCAGGTTAACCTCATTTAGTATCCTGATGGTTACAGCGACATACTGATAAATATCATCAGGTGAGGTAATTTTCTCCATCTCGTTCATCATCCTAACCGATGAGCCCATTAGACTATGTAGCCCAAAGGGGAGCCTTTGTGAGCACTCCCCTTTTTAACGCCAGTTGGAGAACCCTCGTCAGGTACTAAGGGTCACCAGCTTCATCCCCCACCAGCATGAGATTCAAAATCGCGGGCTCTCCGGGTTCAACTGAGTTGTAGTACACCTCTACCGTGTACAACCCCGGCTCCAGATCTTTGGTCTCCAAATTCAGATGATACTTTTTACCCTTAACCATAATTCCCTTGGTGGGATTAGTTCCTGGGCTAAATGGACCTAAAATCACCTCGCCGGCTTCATTGATTACCTGGAGCAGAACCGTCTCATCTTCAACGAATTCACCCTCGAGCGTTTCTATCTTAAACTGAACCGGGATCATGCTTCCAAGCTTTGATTCATAGGGGTCAGTTTTACTGATAGGCGGCAGCCAGGTCAAATTGTAACCGTTGACATGATTCCAGGCCTGTTCCATAGATAGACCGATCAACTCCTCCAGCGGTCGGTGCTCTCTCTCCGTTTGGATAGTTTCACCCAGCGCCGGGCTGGCTTCTGCCGCCAGTGCATCCAGGAAGGCTTGAATTTCAAAAACTTGGTCGTCTGTAATGATGGTTGTGTTTCCTTTTCCTTCCAGAAGTGCACCCAGGTTGGGTTCCAGGGATTTCAAAATATCGTATCCTTGGAGATACAGCTCCTGATTCTGGAACAGGATGAGTGCAATTTCAGTAGTGTGTTCTTCATATAAAGCAATATAATGTTGTCCTTGCTCGGTTTGCGAAAGAAACTCATCCCTCAAGTCGTACAGCAGTGGCGCGAATTCCACCAGATCGACTGCTTGCGCTAATAGTTCAGAAACCGAAAGCGTATTTATGGTAGGTGTACCATTATCAAGAGGGACTTCATCTGTTTTTACGGAACCTGAGCTGTTCAAACTAGATTTCCCAGTAATACTACAAATCGGACCAGGAGAAGGTGTAGGAGGAGTAGGAGTTGGAGGAGTAGGTGTGGGAGGAGTCGGTGTAGGCGGAGTGGGTGTAGGTGGCGTGGGTGTAGGCGGAGTGGGTGTGGGTGGTGTAGGTGTCGGGGGTGTGCCCTCAGTATAGGTCACTACCAGCCGGGCTGCGTGTTCTGTTCCTGGATAATTATGATTTTCACTGATAGGTCGCTCATAGCCAACCACCCGCCTGTGCCCTGGACTAGAACTCGTAGTCCTGAAAATATAGGCCATGTTATTTCCAGATGCCCAATCCGGTCGATCAACAATTTCCTGCACGATCGCTTTCATTTCAGGTGTTCGATGGACATTTCCTACTTCCCAGACTTCTGAAGGTGGAATATCCCAAGCTGTTGATGCTAAGGTATGGATTCTGTCGGATGGTTTATTAAACTCACTAAATACCGGAGCATCACCGATATCCTCACCAGTAATGCGGACCTCCACAGGTAAGTCATATCTTCCATCCACAGTGAACTCCAGGTAGGCTTCCTGGATTTCTGCCCCTGGAGGGATGGGAACATCCCGAAAACGGAAGCCGCTGGTAATTAGTGAACCATTATCACATTTACCGATATAGACTTCCTGTTTGGTGGTGAGAAACACACATTGAGAGGGTTCGACACCGGCATCATCATTACTATAATCCACCTGGACGGTGATGGTGGTTCCTGGTGGTGGAGTAGGTGGTGTTGGCGTTGGAGGAGGTATATATACCCAGCGGATGGCATCAAAGTACACACGCTTGCCTACTTCCACTGGATCAGAAGTCATATCTGAAAGTGTTACAACCGTAGTACCTCGATCAAAGTAATATTCGCCAAGAGTTACCCAAGTATTCGATTGAATTGCTTGATTGGCGGTTACTTCCTCCTCTAACAACTCACCGTTTATTTTTCGCAGAATTTTATATTCAGCTGCAGTGGTTGGCTCGCCATCATCGTTTGGTGGATCATCCGGCCAATAGGCTTGCACCTCATAATTCCCAGGTGTAGAGATATAAGTTCCCCATATAGCCCAGAAGAAACGATTATAAGGTGAGTTCAAGTGTGCATACCAAGCTTCTCCTTCATAACCCCTATCAACATGGTTCCAATCAAAATTTGCATAGGTATGCCTGAATAATTGTGCTTGAGATTCTCGATTATCTACTGATAAGTGCCCATCATTTGCTTCATCCCCCCACCATAACCAGTCACTCTCCACACCACTGTCCATTTGTGCCCATGGATCAGAATCATCAGGGTCCCACCAACCGAAAGGGTCAATATCCTTTTTGGAATCATCAGGATATCTGACACCAAAATGCAGGTGTACTTCACCTGGATCTCCAGTATCTCCTGCTTCCCCAATTTTTTGCCCACGAGTAACAGTGTCTCCTTCAACAACATCAACTGAGTCGAGATGCATGTAAACACTTGCTAATCCATTCGTGTGTTCTATCACGACAGCATTTAATTCTGGTTGTATATCTATGACTTCTCCAGCAGCACCTGCAAAAATATGAACACCTCGGGGAGTAGCGTAATCAATTGCATCGTGACCACTATACCAGCTCACACCAGCAACATCAGCTGTCTCAAATTGCATACCGTCAAAACGATACATATTATCTTGATCAGCAGATGGTTCAGCTGAATATCGAGGGTAACGATGATCAAAGAATGAATTTACAGCGTAGAAATTATCTTCTGGATCTTCATATGGTCGCTGTAAAAAAGGGACAACTCCTATGGATTGTGAACTTGAGATTCTTAATAGATTTTGCGAGGGATCTATACCAAATAGGTCAAGATAAGATTTATGCCAATTATTTATATTCTGTTGATCATGATCAAAGAAAGCAGAGATCGCATAAGTTGCGGGATTATTTATTTGTGGAAATTGTTTTTGAATTTCGTTTTGGTTAAATGCAAATTCCCAAAATAATAAGTCCAATTTTCGTGCAGTGCTACGTGCCACTGAAAAAAGATCGCCATCATCAGGAATTTTCCAATTCAACTGTATGCCTACAGTCACTAAGGTCACGGATGAATTAATCTGGAAATCTTCTGCAAAGGATGCATCACCAATGATTTGACCTATATTAGCCGGTTCTTTTCGCCATTCAAGGTTTTGGCTAAATAACGACCATTCAGGAAATTTCTCTGCGATAACACTGACAATTTCTTCATCCCCTGGACCTGGATGGAAAAATATATCATCCTGGAGAATATTCAACTCCACCTGGGCGCTTGTCGTTTGACGGTCGAATCCACTTAAAAAGAATGAGAAGAATAATGTTAGTAAAACAAGTGATATCTTCAATTTGTTGTTCATAAATAACTTCCTGTTTGTATAGGATTTTCCTCTTCGGATCATTATCTTGCTATGGTGGTGTTACCGGAGATACATCAAAAAGTAGTTGATAAGTATCACACCATACCATTAATGTTGCCTGATCATACTCAAAGAAGGCATAAATTGAATATGTTGCAGCATTAACTACTTCCGGATAATCTGCTTTTATATGGGTGGCTTCATCTATTTCATCAAACTCAAAATCCCAATAATATCCATCAAGCTTCTCTCCTGCTGACCGAGCAATAGAAAAAAGATCGCCATCTGTTGGAAGTTCCCAATCCAAATCTATCCCAACCGTCACTAGCGTAACTGCTGGGTTTAATTGGAAGGTTTTTGAAAAAGAGGCATCTTCTATAACTTGCCCAGCACTTGCAGGTTCATCCCGCCATTCAAGATCTTGCTTAAAAGAAGCCCACTCTGGATAACTGTTCATCAATGCTAGATCAAGCACTTCTTTTTCTGTTCTTCCATAATAAAAAACTTGATCATTGAGAATATATAAACTCCCATTAGATTCTGGAAATAGACAATTCAAATTTGAGGTTTCAGTCGTTTCAATTGTCTCTGTTGGTGTTAAATGTACAGTGGCTGATTTAGTTGGGAAAAGTGTTGCGGTTGATAGTGATGTGACGCTAGGAGTTGGTGCCAGAGTATGGGTAGAAATTGGGAGAGTTTGTGACGTCGCTGTTGGCACCTCGGCAGGAAGGACAGCGCACGAGGTTAAAAGGAATAACATCCAGACGAAGAATAATTTCCTGAAAATAATAACTCCTCACCTCAAGTAAATGAGGGCAGCGATGAGGAAAAATGAATGTTATTTGAGTGTACACAAGCCAGATATGAATGTCAATATGAGATTTAAAAATTTTAGGATAAGTGGGTTTTCATCAAATCCCTCCTTGACATACTATTCATTTAATGCTAGTATGCAGTTAATACTAGTATTTTCTGCATAATACTACGAAGTCCAAACTACTAGTTTAAGGAGGACAAGTTGATCGACATTCAGGAAACCCACAAAAAATTCCGCAAGGAGCTCAGCGCCGGCACGGTTTCCCTGGCCCTGCTCAGCATCCTGACCCAGACCAAAGAGCCGCTTTATGGCTACCAGATTGGTAAACTGGTCGGTGCCGGAAATGAGGAAGGGGTGACCGTCAAACAGGGCGCCATTTACCCCGTCTTACGCTCCCTGGAAAGCCAGGGTTTGCTCAGCAGCGAACGGGAAAGCTCTGACAGCGGACCACCCCGCAAATACTATCAAGCCACGAAGTCCGGAAAGGAAGTTCTCAAAACCTGGACAGAAATCTGGAAGGATACCAAAACTTTTGTTGACAACGTACTGGGAGGTGATTACCAGTGAAAACCACAGACGAACTTATCAACTCTTATTTAGCGGATCTGAAAGCAGCCCTCACAGGCGCTGATAAAGCTACCGTTCAGGACGCCCTGGCGGATGCCGAGGAACACCTGCGCACTGCCCTAGAAACTGAAAAGGCGGAAAAAGAGGACCTGGTCGAAAATGAAGCCCTGGGTAACATCATCCAGGAATATGGAGAGCCAACTGAAATTGCTGAGGCCTACAAAACCTGGGAGGGCAGTCTGCCCGCCGCCTTGGCAGAAACCCCGGCAGCCCGCCGGAGTGCCGCTACTGTTAATGGTCGAGCTTATCCCGGATTCTTCGGGGTCTTCGCAGATCCCCGGGCCTGGGGTGGATTAGTATACATGCTGATCTCCATTGTGACCGGTACACTCTACTTCTCCTGGGCAGTAACCGGGCTCTCCACCTCTTTAGGCGTGATGGTACTGATCGTCGGCATCCCGGTTACGATCCTGTTTCTGCTTTCTTTCCGGGGAATTGCCTTCTTGGAAGGGCGGCTGGTGGAAGCCCTGCTGGGGGAACGCATGCCCCGTCGGGCTTCGTTCACCGACAGCAGCCTTGGTTGGGTAGAGAGGTTAAAACAACTGCTGACCGGCAAGGCAACCTGGTTGTCCTGGATCTACATGATGCTGATGCTGCCGCTGGGTATCATTTACTTCACAGCCATGGTGACCCTGGTCTCCCTGTCACTGGCATTGATCGCCTCCCCGGTGCTGGCCTATGTCTTCAACATTCCCGTGGGAACCTTCAGCAATGGAGATGTGATCTGGACCCTACCGGATTATTTAACACCGCTGCTGGCTTTCGTGGGTGTGGGTTTGGGAACCGTCACCATGCACCTGGCCCGCTGGACTGGAAAGATTCACGGCAAATTCGCCAAGGCTCTGCTGGTGAGCGACTGAAAGAACAAGTTATTGATTCAAAAAGAAACCTCCTTCCGACTTCTGGAAGGAGGTTTTATATTTCATCAAGGAGAAAGGTGAATAGGTCAAGAAATCCCTCTAGCTGTTCAAACAACCATGATTACGTAATTGTTATCTGGTGGATATTTATTTGTGTTAACCAAAGGCTTGTTGTATACTTAGATGGGCATTTTACTGGTTTCTGAGGGGTTAATTTATCCGTGTCTTCACCCATCGCAGCTAAGGATCAGGGACATGGCAGAAACCGTATCTAAACCCAAGCGGATTTTATTCTCAGGATCTTATCGGTCATTCAGGATTCTATCGATTCTTCTGACTGGATGCCTTTTATTAAATCCCATTTCCACTCATGCTGAGCCCGTCAGGGCTGAAGAACTCCCCGCGCCTTTATTGCTGGGGGAAAGTTCATCCGGGCAGATTATCAGCGCCGGTGCTGACCACTCGTGCGGTATAAAAGCGGACGGCAGCATTATCTGTTGGGGGGATAATACATCTGGCCAACTGGATGTTCCTGCACCTAACAACAATTTTAAACAGGTCAGTGTTGGTTATGATAATAGCTGCGGATTAAAGTCTGACGGCAGCTTGGTCTGTTGGGGGTCAAACTCGAATGGGAAAAGCACAGTTCCTGCCCCAAACAGTGGTTTTACACAAGTTAGTGTCGGATTACTCCATACCTGCGGTGTAAAAAGCGATCAGAGCCTGATCTGCTGGGGATCAAACGCTGATGGGAGAAGCACTATTCCCGCCCCAAACAGTAACTTTTCACAAGTCAGTTCCGGAGGAGGTCACACCTGCGGACTTAAGAATGATGGCAGCCTGGTCTGTTGGGGGACATCTACCTACGGTCTCACTACAGTCCCTACTCCGAATAGCAATTTTATGCAAATAGATTCTGGAAACTTCCATAATTGTGGGTTGAAAAACGATGGCAGTCTGGTCTGTTGGGGAAGAAACACTGATGGGCAAACTACAATCCCAAGTCCGAACTCAGGATTCAGTGCGGTCAGCGCCGGAGCAGATCACACCTGCGCCAGGAAAACGAATGGATCAATACTCTGTTGGGGAGATAATTGGGGTGGAAAAACCTCTGTTCCAGCTCCAAATAGCAATTTTGTACAACTCAGTGCGGGATCTAACCATACCTGTGGGTTAAAAGGGGATGGTAGTTTTATCTGCTGGGGTTATGATCTTGAAGGTCAAGTCAATCCCAACTATTTTGTAGACATCAGCGCCGGGGCTCACCACTCCTGCGGGATCAAAAAATCAGGTTATATCATCTGTTGGGGGGATAGTTCCTATAATACATTATCCGTTCCCAGTCCCAATACGGATTTCTATGAAGTCAGCGCTGGCTGGGGACACACTTGTGGGATTAAGATTGATGGAAGTATTGTATGTTGGGGAGGTCATCCGCAAAACGATTATGGTTCTGTGCCTACACCGAACACAGATTGGCGAGATTTAAGTGTAGGCGGTATCCATTCCTGCGCAATAAAAGATAATAATGATCTTTATTGCTGGAAAGAGAATTGGTATACCTTTGCACCGACTACTCCTGCAGCAAATTACTATTTTATATCAGCGGGGGATGGTACAACTTGTGCAACAAACTCTGGATACACAGTGGATTGCTGGGGCATCAGTGACCCAAGCCCAAATTCGGGCATGTATAACGTCAGCGTAGGAAGCGATCATGGCTGCGTATTAAGAGGAGATGAGTCTGTGCTGTGCTGGGGCTCAAACACCTTCGGAAAAACCACCGTACCTGCGCCCAACTCTAATTTTGCCCAGAACGTTAGCGTTGGCATGGACCATTCCTGCGCCCGGAAATTAGGGAATTCAATTATCTGCTGGGGAAGCGACGCCTATGGCCAATCCTCCGTACCTGCCCCCAACAGTGGTTTTTGGGACATGGACGCAGGGCATTACCATACTTGCGGTCGTCGATCCGATGGTAGGGTGTCTTGTTGGGGGTTAAATGATAGTGGTCAGACCGATGTCCCCTTAATCACTGCATTAAAAGCCCCCCCTATCAGCCAACCTCCCATGGCGGTAGATGATAATTATACGACCCTGGAAGATACACCACTGGTTGTGGATGACCTCAGCGGTGTACTGGCGAACGATCTCGATCCAGACAGCCCTTCGCTGACGGCTATAAAAGACACAAATCCCACCCAGGGAACGGTTACTCTGTCAGCCGACGGCTCCTTCACCTATACTCCCACTGCGGATCTATGCGGCCCGGATTCCTTTACCTATCATGCCTTTGATGGTGATTCATCTTCAACTTCTGCCACAGTTAATCTCACAGTGACTTGTGTGAACGATGAACCCAGTTTCACCACCACGGATCCACCAGCTGTAAATGAAGACGCTGGTTTGGTAATTGTTAATAATTGGGCAGTCTTTAATCCAGGACCTCCAAATGAATCTTCTCAGGCAGTTTTCTACTACTCCGTTTCAAATCTCTCCAATCCGGGTTTGTTTGATGTAGCACCAGCAGTGGACTGGGATGGTCACCTGTATTACTGGCCAGCTGCCAACGCTTTTGGAACATCAACCTTTGATATTTTTGTGGTGGATGATGGCGGTACAGCCAACGGCGGGGATGATACCAGTCAAACCCAGACATTCACAATCACAGTCAACCCGGTAAATGACCGACCCACCACTTCCGGGATTACTAATGTAAATGTCCTCGAAGATGCTACAAACTCAATGATTGACCTCTGGCCCTCATTTGATGACCTGGAAGATCTTGACGGTTCGTTAACTTACAGTGAGTCCGGTAACACCAATCCTGGATTATTCTCATCAGTTTCGATCACCGGGATACCTAACCAATACCTTGAGCTGGATTACGCACTGGATCAAAACGGTTCCTCCGATATTACCGTCATGGCGGAAGATACCGGTGGATTGAGTCGGGAAACAACCTTTACAGTCACTGTCCAACCGGTAAATGACCAGCCTGATTTTACTGCCTCTGATCCACCGGCGGTGAATGAGGATGCCTCCCTGCAAACCATCATCGGTTGGGCAACCTTCGACCCCGGTCCAGTCGATGAAGCCGGCCAATCCGTGCAAGCTTACACCGTCTCGAATATTTCCAATCCCGGCTTGTTCAGCCAAGTTCCTGCCGCGAGCCTGATTGGAACCTTAACCTACCAGCTGGCCGCCAATCAAAACGGCAGCTCTACATTTGACGTCCTTGTACAGGACGACGGCGGCACAGCCAACGGAGGCGTGGATACTGGTCCGATCCACACCTTTACCATTCAGGTAAATCCAGTCAATGATCCACCGACTTATACAGATCTTGGAACCTTTTCCATAGTAGAAGACACACCAGGAGTTCTTTGGGATATCTGGCCTGATTTTGGTGACCTGGAGGACACCGACAGCCAGTTGAGTTTTTCGATCCAAAGTTACACAAACCCAGGTCTATATAACCTAGTAACAATGAATTCTGATCGATATCTCATGTTGGCATTTGTACCTGATGAATTTGGAAGTAGTACTATCACAGTTCGCGCCACCGACACAGGAAGCTTATTTGTAGACGGTGACCTGAATCTGGAGATTCGACCTGTAAATGATCCTCCTTCCTTCACCGCAGGAGGAGATGTCACGGTTCCCCAAAATTCCGGTCTTTACTCGGGGGGTTGGGCCAGCAGCATATCAGCCGGTCCATCCAATGAATCTGGGCAAACTCTGACCTTCCAGGTCAGCAACGACAACCCGGGATTGTTTTCTACCCAACCCTCTATTGCCCCTGACGGAACGCTGAGCTTTACTCCTACTTTTGGTCTGATCGGATCCGCCCTGGTCTCAGTGACCTTGACCGATGATGGCGGAACAGCTGACGGAGGGGTGGATACCAGCCCCACAGAGGTCTTTACCATCACTGTGGCTCCCTTCCCAACTGTAACAGGCATCGTTGTCACTGGTGCGACACCTGTGTTACCGGGATCTACAATAGTTGAGAGGATTCGTTTCCTGCGTATCCGATTTGATTTAGATCTGGATAATCCGCCGGGGGATTCAGGCATTGATGATGCCACCAATCCAGCCAACTATCTTTTGGTCCGATCAGGAGTTAACGGCATCTTCGATACATCCAGCTGTCTGGTTGGAGTAGCCGGGGATGATGTAAATATTGTCGTTAATTGGGTTAGATATCCATTTGGAGGTGATTCCGCACGAATATATATCAACGGGGGTTTTGTCCTGCAAACCGGGGATTACCGGTTGTTGGTGTGCGGTGCAACATCAATCACAGCCGGTGGAATTCCCCTGGCAGGAGACGGCGTAAACTCGGGAACAGATTACTTATTTGATTTTTCGGTAATCTTGCCCAGCAGGCTTCCGGATACCGGCTTCCCACCGGACAAAATCACTCACCTTTCGGGAGAATTACTGAGTGCGGATTCTTATCAGAATTCTGGACTTATATTAGATATACCCCGGCTTGGTCTTTCAATACCAATTACCAGCATCCCGTTCCAGGACACAACCTGGGATGTAACTTGGCTCTCCAACCAGGTTGGCTGGCTGGATGGAACTGCTTTCCCAACCTGGGGGGGCAACTCAGTGCTGACAGGTCATGTTGTGAACCCTAGTGGTCTTCCCGGTCCGTTTGCAGATCTGGGCTCCCTGCGGTATGGTGACCAGATCATCATCCAGGGATGGGGGCAGAATTATATCTATGAAGTACGTTCAGTCAAAACCCACAACGCTGATAATTTTTCATCTGCCCTGCAGCATGAAGAATACCCCTGGATAACATTAATTACCTGCACAGGTTACACGCCTTATAATGAGATCTATTCCTCCAGGATTATCATCAAAGCAGTCCAGGTCGGGATAAGATAGGGATATTACAAATTCCATTCTTACCCGTGAAAAAAAATGAGGCGATTGAAGAGTTCTCTTTCCTTCCCCTACTGGCTGATTGGATTGCTCCTCATAGTCCTCCTCTCTGGCTGCCGCCCAGAAACTTCACCAGGACCGTATCTAAATTTGAACTCAGGGGGAATCACAAAAAACCTGGATACTTATGGGACTTACTACCTCTATACCCCAACCTCCCTGGACGATACCACCCATATCCTTGTAGTGATCCACGGAACCCCTGCCAAAGAACTCACCGCGGGGGAAACCGCCCTCTATTATGCCGAATACTGGGCACCCTTCGCGGAAGAACGAGGTTGGCTTCTGCTGATACCCGCCTTTAACCAGGCGGATTTCAGCAGCCGGAAGGGCGAAATCACGGATGCCCTGACCGGCTACCGGGGGCTGTTCGGCAGGGAAATCGACGCCGATGAGTGGGTACTCCGGCTGCTCGGGCTGGTGTGGCAAGCACTGGACTGGGAGGAAGCGCCCTTCCTTATCTATGGCCATTCTGCCGGCGGGCAGTACGTGAGCCGCTTCCTGGTGACCCATCCGGATCAAGTCGAAAGGGCGGTGATCAGCGCCGCGGTCACTTACCCCCAGCCAAACCCCGCGGTGGCCTGGCCCTATGGCATGGGAGCGTTATCAACTGAAATTGAATGGGAGGACGGCACAACTGCCCAGGTTGATATCCAGCCTGAGAAGGAAACCTGGCTAGACGCCACCCAGATCCCGGTAACCGTGATCGTGGGGTTAAACGATCTTGAACCCCAGCTTTCCCGCCCCGGGCAGGACGGACGTGTGCGGCTGGCAATCGGGGAGAACTGGGTCAAAGCCATGGGGGAGTTTGCAGCCGAAAATGGTCTGGAAAGCCAGATCGAGTTTGAAGCTATACCGGGTAAAGGTCACAGCATGCTGGGGCTGCTGCCTTTCTGCCAGGCGGCTCTGACCAGAGAGTAATCACCAACCTGCCTGTTTAGATTTGACACCTATCGGGATGTTCTTTATACTTAGATGAGGGGTATTATAGAAGGATGGACGGGTTATTCCAGGTAAATATCAGACGGGAGAGCAATAAGGGCAATTAAACCAGAGGAGGATCTATATGTTAGAAAAAATCCAACAGGCTGAGACCGCCATCAAAGCTGGCGATACCAAAACCGGTTTCGAGATCCTCCGCCAGGTTCTGGCAGAAAACCCCAACAGCGAACGGGCCTGGTGGGTGATGTCCGGTCTGGTGCCAAGGGAACAGCGTGCCAACTGCCTGGAACAGGTGCTGCGCATCAACCCGGGGAACCAGCTCGCCCGGGAAACGCTTGAGAAACTTCAGGTTTCAGGCGCACCGACTAAAAAAGGTCCACTAGGCGACTATCAATCCTGGCTCTACTCACAGCGAACCAAAATCTACCTGACTATGTTAGGGGATAAGGATCTCATCAGCGCCACTGCGGATTCCAGATCGGCTCCCCGCCTCCAGGCTGCCCTCAGCCAGGGTGAACTCCCTGATTCGCTGCTTAAAGAGAAGAGGGTCATCCCTTTTAAACTGATTATCAGAATCAGACAGATCATGAGCTCCCTGCGAGTGTATTTTAAGACCAGAAAAGGGGAAGACTCCCTCCGATTAGAACTGGAAGATGATGCCATGGCAGACCAGGTTCTGGGGGCGATTAAGGCGAAACTTGGTCCCAATTTTATCCTTAAGTCTAAACCCATGAAGGTTGGATCCACGCTGGGGATCGCGGCAATTCTTACCATTGGCGCCGCCGGGATCACCGGGTTCTTTTATTGGGGCGCGCTGGAAGTCTCCTCTGGTCGGGCCGCTGCCACAGGAAGCATCCGCACCCAGAGCATCATACGCCTTTTAGAGCTGCTGGGTCCTGGCGGAGTGGCAGTGATTGGCGGGCTCCTGATAATAATTGCCCTTGTCGTCAGCGGCAGATTGCTGCTGAAACCACCCACGGTTACAGAGCTGACCCGGAAATAAGAACACCTCTGCTCCCGGACAATGGATCATTGGAACGCTGAGGTTAGATGATTCTGTGGCCAATCCTTCCCGGGTTATAGCTGATATTCCTTGTTGGATTACTAATCCTGGCTTAAAATCTAGATTGAAATTGCGTTTTAACCTATCAAAAATATCTATCAATTTAGGCAATGACTACACTTTCCATCAACAACATTTATGGTCACGGATTCCAGGAAAAGGATCTGGATTATTTCCGCCAGGTCGGTTTTCAATTTCGACTCCAGGAATCGACCTTCGCAGGTGCCCAACGGCTGTGTTTTATTGATTTTTCAGTTTGCCCTTGTTTAGAATTTATTGAGGTTACAGATCACCAGGCTTACCGGGAGTTTATCCCTCCCGGTATGGTTCCCTACTCCCCGGGGATCAACCTCGGTCTGGCCGAAGGAGTGAAAAAATCCATCCAGGATTTCCAGGAGGAATTTACCGCCTGGGACCCCTATCTGCTGCATGAGAACTATGAGGGAGACCCTGAGGAATACCAACCAGGGTGGAATTATCTCAACTTCACCCACGGCGTGGTACCGGATACCTTCATCTGGATTACCGAGTGTGAAGAACCTTACCCGGCTACGCATCCTAAAACCAACCATCCTAATAGGGTTACCGGCGTTACCGGTCTGATATTTGATCTGGAGGAAGCTGATCTGACCGGTTTCAGTAACCTGACAGGTGAGTTGTTCCAGGAAGGGATTCTAACATCGGAAGGTGTGGATATATATACCCGGGATTCTTTCCCACTGGATGAAAGGTTCCCAAATAAAGAGTTCCCTTTAGTTGCTGTGATTCTCAAAGCGGACACTCTGGATTACTTCACCAGGGTTAAACCGGTCTTGAGAAGTACTACTGTTCGTGGTCAACAAGCTATCTGGATTGAATCTCCCCAACAGAGCTGGGATCTAATTATTACCTGCTGAAAAACCATGAAAGTCATCACTAATCTACCAGGCTGTGTAAAATTATGCTCCAGTATCTGATGATTGGCGCCAGTTATGCGCTGGCTGCGGGCTTGCAGCCCGGACCGCTGCAGGCTTTTTTTCTTACCAAGGTGGCAGAAAATGGCTGGCGGCGAACCTTACCAGCCGCTTTTGCGCCCCTGATCAGCGACGGACCAATTGCCCTTATAGCGCTGCTGATCCTGAGCTACCTGCCGGACTCGTTTCAGGAGATTTTGCAGATTGCCGGCGGTTTGCTGCTGTTGTATTTTGCCTGGTCCACATTCCGAAGTTGGAAAACCAATCAAACATCAAATCCGGAGAATACTACCTCTACTCCCGCTACGGTCCTGCAGGCTGCCCTGGTGAATCTGTTTAACCCCAATCCCTACCTGGGCTGGAGCCTGGTAATGGGACCGACTGTGCTGCTTGCCTGGGGAGAAAAACCCCTCTATGCAATCTCGCTGCTGGGGGCTTTTTATCTGGTGATGATCAGCACATCGATGGTCCTGATCCTGCTGATGGGAACGACTGGCTTTCTAAATCAGAGTGGCCGACGGATTTTGTTGTTAATCTCAGCCCTGCTGCTGGCAGGTCTGGGGATCTACTATCTTGGAACCGGTGGGTACGCGCTAATCAAACCCGCTTGAAAACTATTACACGGTAGAAATGGTTTTATAATCTGGAATAACGAGGAGATCTTTATGAATTCTGATATCTTTAAACTCATCTACTTTATTGAACTGGTCCTGATCAGCGTGGTGCGCAGTCTAGGCACCACAAAATACCGCAAATTAACCACCGCTAAGGACCGCACGACAAAGTTAGATATGATCATGTTGGGGATCAACGGTTTAGCCATGATATTGCCTCTGGTGTATGTTTTTTCCAAAGTGTTCAATTTTGCAGATTATTTTCTTCCCGATTGGCTGCGCTGGATAGGCGTGGTCCTGTTTGCCGGTGCTGCGGTCCTGCTCTGGAAAACCCATCAGGATCTGGGTCGCAACTGGACGCCAACCCTGGGTCTCAGGGAGGAGCACACCCTGATCACCGAGGGAATCTTTAAGTACATCCGGCACCCCATGTATTCAGCCCACCTGCTCTGGGCGGTAGCTCTACCGCTGATCCTGACCAACTGGATTGCCGGTTTTTCCTTCCTGGTTGCCCAGATACCCCAGTATCTACTGCGAATTGGAGAAGAAGAGAGTATGATGCTGGACCAATTTGGTGAGGATTATCGGGAATACATGGATCGAACAGGCCGGTTTTTACCCAAGTTAAAGAAATAGGAACCTTTAAGAACTGAACCCGGAGGGAATTATGGTTTTCTTAACATTAAATGATCTGGAAGAAAGGGAGATCGTCCCCGGTTTCCGGGCGAAATTTGTGCATTCTGAGAATATGACCCTGGCTTATTGGGAGGTGGACCCGGATGCTTCCCTGCCGGAGCACAGCCATCCTCATGAGCAGATCACCAATGTCCTGGAAGGGCGCTTTGAGCTCACCGTGGATGGAGAAACCCGGGTCCTGGAACCGGGTATGGTGGCGGTGATTCCGGGCGAGGTCCCTCACGGCGGTAAGGCGCTCACTACCTGCCGTATACTGGATACCTTTCATCCTTCCCGGGAGGATTATCGATAATCGATCGGGGCTTTTGGGTCAAGTCTCTCTGTTCTAATCTCCTGCCCGCTGAGTTGAGATGCGAATATTAACCTAAGCGTTCAAGGGTAATTGAGGATATTATTCCCAACCTACAGAATCCCATTAAACTCTATGCTATGATCAATATCGAATGCTCTAGCAGGGAGATGCCAATATGAAACCCACCTTAGATGGAACAGGTTTTGGATACATAGATGTGGATGGAGAACGAATCAGCCATGACATCCTCATCCGTTTGGATGGTGAGGTGACAAAGCGTAAAAAGAAACTCTCGAAAGAAATTTACGGAACCTCACACACAATTTCCCTGGCTGAAGCGGAATATATCTACCAGGAAGGTGCTGAACGGTTGTTGATTGGCGCCGGTCAATTCGGCAAGGTGCGTCTCTCTCCTGAAGCAGCGGATTATTTTAAAGAACATAACTGTTTGGTGAAAATCCGTACCACACCGGAAGCAGTGGACCAATGGAATCAAG
>JAUWCZ010000109.1 GCA_030609055.1 Chloroflexota bacterium
TTGCCATTGTCAATCACGAAACCCTGGGCAACGCCGTGATTGCCCGTCAGACTTTGTTAAAGGTGGTGCCGATCTTTGTGGCGGTGATGGTCTGGCTATTGCGGGTGCTGATCATTGGTTTGTTTTCAGTAGCGGGGGAGCAATATTTTGGGCAGGATCAGTTGCATTTGCAGTTTGCCGCTCCCTCCCGGAAAGCCCCGGCAGCCGGGAAAGGACACCGTCCTGCGTCCAAGCCCTCCCGGCGAGATCCTTCCTACCAACCGCTCTCAACCCGAGGGAGGGAGTAATAACTTTACTCAACATCCATGGATTCTTCTCCTAACTCCTTAAACACGCAGGCAGCCTCCACCCGCCCTTCTGGCGGCCTGCGGCGTTTTCTTCTCCCCCCGCTTTCTGTGATCCTGGTAAGTATATTAATGGCGCTGCTCCTGAGCCAGATTCAAGTTGACCTGGCTTCGACAGCTCCCTTACCAACAGAGAGAGCCCTTTCCAAAGCCCTTGCCCCGGAGAGGGGAATTTCGGATATCTTTACACCTGAAATCAAGTTCTGGGAAGAAGATATCCTGAGGTGGAGCGAGGAATATCAGTTGGATCCCAATCTTATTGCCACTGTCATGCAAATAGAATCCTGTGGATATTCCAAGGCTGTGTCTTCCGCTGGTGCGAAGGGATTATTCCAGGTGATGCCCGATCACTTCAAGAAAAAGGAAGATCCTTATCAACCTGATACAAACGCCCATAGGGGACTAAGTTATCTACGGAAATCTCTGGAAACAGGCGGTAACCCCCGCTTGGCTCTCGCCGGATACAATGCCGGAATTACCAGAGCAAAAAGTCCCGAGGATCTCTGGCCAAAAGAAACCCAGCGGTATGTATATTGGGGATTACAGATCTATAGAGATGCTAGATTTGGTAAAAACCACAGCGCACGATTGGATGATTGGCTATCCAGGGGCGGAGCTTCTCTCTGTCGGAAAGCCTGGAATGAACAGAATAACGAGTAGAATAAATAAGCAGGATCCGTAATCCTTTACATTAAAATCAAAAGGCTGCCCGGAAGGGCAGCCTTTTTGAACCCGTTTGAACTATTATGCAAGCTCTACAGTTGCGCCAGCTTCCTCAAGTTGTGCTTTTGCTCCTTCTGCTACTTCTTTCCCAGCAGCTTCGAGGACTTTGGCATTGGCTGTTTCTGCCATTTCCTTGGCATCTTTCAAACCCAGGCTAGTAATGGCTCGGATTGCTTTAATGACCTCAATCTTCTTTGGTCCAGTGTCCTTAATGGTGACGTCAAATTCTGTTTTAGCTTCTGCGGCTTCTCCTGCTTCCCCACCAGCTGCGACAGCTGCTACTGCTACTGGAGCAGCAGCGGATACACCCCATTGCTCTTCCAGCAGACTGACTAATTCAGCTGCCTCGAGGATGGTTAGTTTACTCAATTGATCTTTAATTTTTTCAATATCTGCCATAGTAATCTCCTTTTATCGGCATCATATCCGTCTTTATTTTTATTTCTCACACTATACTGCTGGCTCTTTTTCGGAATAAGATTTTAGAACAGCAGCCAGCTGCCGGCCGGGTTCTGCCAAAACGCGTGCGAGTTTGGAGGCAGGCGCCCCAATGGTTCTTAGCAGTTTAGCCCGAATTTCTTCCATGGAAGGCAGTTCTGCCAGGGCAATGATCTCTTCTACAGTTACCAGGCGTTCAGCCAGGTATCCACTTTTGATCTCAATGGTTCCGAACTCTCTTGAAAAGTCCTTAATAACCTTTGCAAGACCAGATGGATTCTGATAAGAAATACCCAATGCGGTAGGACCATTAAAAACGCCTTCTTTCCATTCCCGTCCGCTTTCTTCAAAAGCCAGTTTAGCGAGCGTATTCTTGATAATATGGAACTCGCCGCCGGTTTCCCTGATCTCCCTACGGAGGTCACTGATATCTTTAACAGACAATCCATGGTAATGGGTCAGAACCAATCCATCGCTTTCTGCTACCCATTTTTTGTACTGCTCAACGAGTTCTTCCTTTTGCTGCTTTGAAATAGCCAAAGTATTTCACCTCCTTCAAATCGGGTTCAATCAATCAATAACAAAAAGTCTTTACCTCACCAGATGGGTAAAGACTTTAAAATTCAAACCACTTCAAAGTATTCTTTACCTGGGCTGGAAATTAAGTTTTCGGAGAAAACACCAGCTGTCTCTGGTAAATCTGTTTTTGTTATTTCTTCTTTAATGGAAATGGTGTGATTTATTCACCTTCCATTTCCGATGCCAGGACTGGGTCTACGATAATGCCTGGTCCCATGCTAGTTGAAACAACAACTTTCCTGACGTACTGTCCTTTGGTCGCCGCAGGCCTATTAGCTACCAACGACTCCATTAGCGCACTCATATTATCATGCAATTGCTCAACTGAGAAGGATACCTTTCCAATTGGTGCATGAATATTGGCGGTCTTATCAACACGGTACTCAATCCGTCCCGCTTTAGATTCCTCAATCACCCTTGGTAAATCCTCGCCGGGAATCATGGTTCCGGCTTTGGGGTTGGGCATCATATTCCGGGGTCCTAACACCGGACCTAACTTTCCGACCTTTCCCATCATATTGGGTGTGGCGAGTGCAACGTCAAAATCAAGCCACCCCCCTTCAATTTTATCAATCATCTCATTTCCATCAGCTATGTAGTCTGCCCCGGCTTCCCGGGCTTTAGCTGCGTCCTCGCCCTGGGCAAATACCAGGACCTTCACTGTTTTTCCTAGACCATGGGGAAGGTTTACCACATCCCGTACAATTTGATCTGCATGGCGGGGGTCTACACCCAAACGGGCATGAATTTCCACGGTCTCATCAAATTTTGCATAGGAAAGCTCCTTCGCCATTGTCAGGGCTTCCAGGGGTGAATATTTTTTCAACCGATCTATTTTTTCAAATGCTTCTGAATAATTCTTTCCGTGTTTTGCCATTTTTAACTCCTTGTGGTGCAAGCGGATAATATATCCTCCCACGAGAATTTAGTCTATTATTGCGATTCCCATATTCTTCGCAGTACCTTCAATCTGACGCATAGCACCTTCGATATCTAAAGCGTTTAGGTCTTTCATCTTAGTTTGGGCAATCGCGCGAAGCTGATCCCGGGTAATCTCACCGACAACTTCCAAATTGGGTTCAGCTGCTCCCTTCTCCACACCTGCGGCTTTTTTCAACAATACTGCTGCCGGGGGAGTACGCAACACAAACTTGAAAGATCCATCTGTAAAGATGGTGATATCCGCAGGGATAATATCCCCCATGCGATCTGATGTTCTGGCGTTGTATTCTTTGCAGAAAGCCATCAGGTTAATCCCATGCGCTGCTAACGCAGGGCCAATCGGAGGAGCAGGATTTGCCTTCCCCGCTTCAATTTGTAATCGTACGTTCGCTTTTACTTTTTTTGCCACAATATTCTCCTTCGTGGTACCAGCGGACTGTTAACCCGTCCTCCCACAAATGATTAGTTCTACTAGGCTTCTTCCACCTGCAGGAAATCCAATTCTACCGGTGTTTCCCTGCCAAAGAAATTGACCATAACACGGACCGTAGCCCGTTCCATATCAAGCTCAGCTACTTTACCGTAAAAATCTTCAAAGGGACCATCCACAATTCGGACTCTCTCCCCAGGTCGGAAGGTGACATTGATCCTTGGGGATTCGGATTCCATCCGTTTCAGGATACGCGCTACTTCCTCGGGTTGGAGGGGTGTGGGGTCATTCCCCATGCCCACAAAACCAGTCACTCCAGGAGTATTACGGACCATGTACCAGGATTCTTCCGTCAGAGTCATATTAACCAAAATATAGCCTGGGAAAACTTTTTTCTCGATTGTCTGGCGTTCCCCGTTTTTGATATTGACCTCGTCCTCTGTAGGGACAACAACGTCAAAGATTAAGTCATCCATAGTCATCGATTCAATTCGCTGCATGATATTATGTCTGACTTTATCTTCGTTGCCGGAATAGCAGTGAACGACATACCAGGCTCTGCCGTCATCTTTTTCTGAACTGGTAATGTCAAGTTGCTCCATTTCAGCATCAACGGATTCTTCCTGTTCCGCTTCAACAGGTTCTTCTATTTCAGCGTCAACAGGTTCTTCTATTTCAGGGTCAACAGTCTCTTCCAATTCGGCTTCTACTGGTTCTTCCAGTTCCGCTTCAACAGGTTCTTCTATTTCAGCGTCAACAGTCTCTTCCATTTCAGCATCAACAGGTTCATCCTGTTCCGCTTCTACAGGTTCTTCTATTTCAGCGTCAACAGGTTCTTCCATTTCAGCGTCAACTGGTTCTTCCTGTTCCGCTTCAACAGGTTCTTCTATTTCAGCGTCAACAGGTTCATCCGTTTCAGCGTCAACTGGTTCTCCCTGCTCAACATCAACGGACTCCTCCAATTCGGCTTCAACAGGTTCATCCTGCTCAACTTCAACAGGTTCTTCCATTTCAGCATCAACAGCTCCTTCCTGTTCCGCTTCAACAGGTTCTTCTATTTCAGCGTCAACAGGCTCAACCGTTTCAGCCTCTACTGGCACTTCAGCTTCAGCCATAGGGGGATCTTCCCTTTCGGTCTCAACTAGTTCTTCTGCTTCAACCACTGAAGGTTCCTTTATTTGTGAGGAAAGCTGTTCTTCTTGCAGTTCTTCGTTCTCGTTTATATCCATAACCCAATCTTCCAGGAGTTAAATAGTTAAGCTTTATGCACCCAGGATTAAACCAAACAACCTCGTAAATAGGAAGTCCAGCATTCCTAAAAATAAACCGACTGTAACAATGACAATCAGAACCACTCTGGTTAGGTGGATCGCTTCTGGTCTGGTCGGCCAGGAAACTTTTCTCAATTCCGCGATAGTCTCCCGGTAAAATCCTCTGATACCACCCGGTTTTATTCGCTGTTTCGCCACATCAAACTCCTTTTACGGTCAAAACGCCGCCCTGGGAGACGGCGTCAAGCAAATGAAATAGGCAGGCCAGGTAGGAATCGAACCCACAACCCCCGGTTTTGGAGACCGGTGCTCTCCCAATTGAGCTACTGGCCTAAAAATGGGTAGCAGGTGATCGCCGATATTCCATTCACTCCGACTATCACCTTGTTCTTCCTTACTTCGTTTCTCGATGCAGAGTGTGTTTCCGGCACCTGGGGCAGAATTTATTCAGCTCCAGCCGGTTAGGGTCATTTCGTCTATTCTTTTCAGACGTGTAATTACGTTCGTTGCACTCAGTGCATTCCATGGTAATTACCGGTCTGACTCCT
This sequence comes from Chloroflexota bacterium, assembly GCA_030609055.1. GTDB lineage: Bacteria > Chloroflexota > Anaerolineae > Anaerolineales > UBA11858 > B10-G9. The sequence continues at coordinate 5,276 of JAUWCZ010000109.1, forward strand.
TTTTTTCTTGCCATAACTAATCTTTCGTCCCAATTAATTGAATAGAACTACGCGATGATCTCAGTGACCACACCAGACGCAACGGTGAGACCACCCTCTCGAATAGCGAACTTTCCACCTTGTTCCAGAGCGATCGGTACGATCAGTTCCACTTCCATATTCACATTGTCTCCAGGCATGACCATCTCCACACCTCCCGGCAGGGTGATTGTCCCGGTCACATCAATCGTCTTGATGTAGAACTGCGGCCGGTAGCCTGTGAAGAACGGTTTGTGCCGTCCTCCCTCTTCCTGCTTCAACACATAGACCTCGGTCTTGAACTTGGTCTGTGGCTTGATGCTCTTTGGCTTCGCAATCACCATCCCG
>JAUWCZ010000098.1 GCA_030609055.1 Chloroflexota bacterium
TCGTCCACAGAACCTTTACTTCAAAAGCATCTAATCTTAAGAAGCACATAGGGTATTAGCCTCAGTTTCCCGAGGTTGTTCCCTTCTTTAGGGCAGGTCACCAACGCGTTACTCACCCGTCCGCCACTAAGAGCTCTCATGCGAACACAAGAACATCTTCGTTCGACTTGCATGTATTAGGCACGCCGCCAGCGTTCATCCTGAGCCAGGATCAAACTCTCCGCAAAAATTATCCCACTCTAGGTGGGATTGAATTACGAAGTTCTATCTCAAAGATTTATATTGCTGATTGGCTTTCTATCACTATTCAGATGTTAAGGTTCAAGGCCCTTTTCAAGAGCGGGCTCCATTCTACCATCCCCGCTACCATGCGTCAAGGTCGGTTCTCTAAGAGAACAAAAAACCCGCCGATTTCCCTTTCGTAAAATCGAGCTTGCGCAGCTCATTGCTGCACTTCAGCACGGGGCCTACTTTAATTCAGTTTTAAAGATTTGCCGTGGTCAGGGCGAAATCTCTCAGATCACACAATAATAATTATAGTGGATATCATTTCTCTGTCAAGGGACATCCACCTTGAACGCGCTTTTTCTTTCCCAGTTTAATCCATTTCCTGCCGACCCATTAGAGCCCGCAGCAGGGTGCTCTGATCAGCATATTCCAGGTCACCGCCCATTGGCAAACCTCTAGCCAATCTTGTCACTCGGAGATCATACTTCCCCAGTTGCCCCTGCAGATACATGCCGGTAGCGTCCCCTTCCATACTTGGATTGGTGGCAATTATTATTTCCTTGACCTTGCCCTCCTGTACTCTCTTCACTAACTCCTGGATCCTCAAATCTTCTGGCGTTATCCCCTCAACCGGTGAAAGCGCGCCATGGAGCACGTGATAAATTCCCTGATAGCCGGATGTCCGTTCCAATGCCGCCACATCCAGCGGTTCTTCCACAACACAAATGATCCCCTGATCCCTCTCTCCATCTGCACAGATTACACACTTCTCCTCTTGAGAGCTCATCATATTAAAACAAACCGGACAGGTTTCTGTCCCCGATATCAAATTCGTTAATGCCTCAGCTAATTGCAGGGAAAGATCACTCTCGGGGAACCGCAATAGGAAAAATGTTAATCTGGCAGCCGTTTTGGGACCTATGCCCGGCAGCTTTGAAAAGGCGTTGATACATTGTTGAATGGGTTCCGGAAGCATCGAGTTACTCTCCCTGAATTAAAAGGGCAATCCTTGCCCGGCCAGAGGGCCCAACCTTTCCTCAGCCAGATTGCGAGATTGTTCCAGTCCCTGGTTGATTGCAGTCAGGATTAAATCCTGAATCAATTCCACATCACCTTCTGTTATAAGAGCCTGGTCCACCATCACAGATAGAACTCGTTGGTCTCCAGATAGGGTAAATTTTACAGCTCCGCCCCCAGACGATCCAGTGACCTGTTCTTCTGCTAGGGCTTCCTGGGCTTTGATCATCTGCTCTTGCAGCTGCTGTATCTGCTGCATGACACCCTTTCCACCCAGGGTAGAATCACCCGACTTAGGTCTTTTTGCCATACTTTCCTCCCGAAAACGAATAAAACGGTCTTGCTGGGGCTCTGGTCATCAGACCCGGGCAGTAGTTATATTATTCTTCTTCCTGATCAGAAACATAGCTTCCCCCGAGATCTCTCACTGCCGCTGCAATCAGACCATCTGGATCCACACCGTCAGGTAGATCTGACTGGTCCTTGCTTCCCACAATACAGAGTATGGGAATTTTTACACCAATCACCTTTTCTATCACATCCTGGCAGATCTGCAGATGATCACCCTTTTCCATCTTATCTTTGATCGCATCACTTCGAAAACCAAGGACCAATTGGTTGTCCTTAATTCCCAATGGCTTACAGGAGTTTAGTATTCCCTGCGTAGCCGGATTGGTATCCCGGACGATTTCCAAGATTTCTTTCCATTCCTTCAGAATCATCAACGGCTGCTGCCCCGTATCGGGCGGGCTCTCCTCGGTTTCAGCCGGCCGTGGAGGGGTTTTTTTCCGGGGAGCCGGCTTAGTCTGTTTTCCTGGGCTCGCCGGTTTTGATGGTTCAGCAGTGGGTTTTCCAGCAGGAAGAGATGAGGGATCGCTGTTAGTTTCCAGCGCTTCCAGAAAAGCCATCTCCAGAGGCAGGATTGGCTGCCAGGATCCACCTCTATCATTAATCGCTTCATTAAAGATGCGGATCAGGTTCAGAAGCTGCTTAATTTCTATCACCTTACTGTGTTTCTCGATTACAGCAAACACATCCGAAGGTACATCAATGCGGTCAGGATTCGCCATTTTCATCAGCAGCACATTTCTGAAATAAGCGATCACCTGCCGGGCAAATTGAGCAGGATCATTGCCGCGTTCAGCGGACTCATGCAGGGTATTCAACCCCCCTGCTGCATCAGCTTCTAGGATGGCATCAACAAAATTTAGAACCGCTTGATTTGGTGAAGTGCCAAGCACCTGATGAGCCAGATCGGTAGTGATCTGCCCCTCCGCTGAGGATAATTGATCAAGGATTGATATTGCATCCCTCAGGCTGCCAGTAGCCTGACGGGCGATAAGACCCAGCACATCCTCCTCTACATCAATTGACTCTGAAGATGCCATGGTTTCCAACTGTTTTACAATTTCCGGAATCGAGATCCTCCGGAAATCATGCCGCTGGCACCTGGAGATCACAGTAATAGGTATCTTGTGGACTTCTGTGGTCGCCAGAACAAACATCGCATGAGGCGGTGGTTCCTCGAGTGTTTTCAACAAAGCATTAAAGGCAGGTTTTGACAGCATATGGACTTCATCAATAATATAAACCTTGAATCGTCCCTGATTCGGTGAGAAGTTGATCTTCTCTCGTAAATCCCTAACATCATCTACACTTGTATTCGAAGCAGCGTCAATCTCAATCAAATCCAGGAACTGCCCTTGATTGACAGCCTTGCAGTGAGCACATAGATTGCAGGGACGTTCAGCCAGATCATCTGCCAGACAATTAACTGCCTTTGCCAGTAATCGGGCTGTACTGGTTTTCCCTGTCCCTCTAGGTCCAGAGAACAACTGCGCATGGGAAACCCGGTCATGCCGGATCGCATTTTTAAGGGTTGTAATGATATGATCCTGCCCAATCACCTCAGCCCATGTGCCCGGTCGCCATTTTAAATAGAGAACTTGAGTCATAGAGTATGTACCAGGTGAATTAATGTAAAGAGAGGGTTGTTTTGATGCCTTCTTTAGTTTATCAGATGCTAAGCGCATGGTCAATCAATGGAGTAAATGCAACTCCTGATCTTTTAGGATTATTTCAGAGAACTGGCATTAAACTTGCACATTTCTGGATACAGGGAGCGATTTTAGTCTTTCTTGACGCTCATCCTGTGGTATGCTAGTATCAAATCAGTCATTATTGATTTGAATCCTTGCTCAGAAGATCAAATGAAGAGGGAAAACACCCCCACAAGGAGAGACATCTAGATGAAAAAATCAAACATGCTAATCTTTATCATCATAATCTCATCGCTCATGTTCTCAGCATGTACAATGTCTGCATCCACACCACCACCTATTACACCGACAACGAACTTGAGTGAAATTGCCCGCCAAGCCACAGAGACGGCAATTGCTAAGACACCCAAAACCGGAGAGACCACAGTCCCTGAGGCAACTCAGGAGGGTGAACCGGGAATCACATCTACGGTGTCTGATATGGAAGAACCAACCAGCACACCCGAGCCTACGGATGATGCAACAAGTGATACCGAACCAGTCACGTACGCTGTTCCGGATTCCTATACGATTCATAAAGGCGAGTTTGTGTATTGTCTAGCACGTCGCTTTGATATCAATCCGGTGGATATCATTAACTATAACGGGTTAGAAAGCGGTGCTATTCTATATCCTGGTAACACCATTCAAATCCCCTCTAACAGCCGGCCCTATCTTGGCGACCGGGCCCTACAATACCACCCCACCGAGTACACCGTAATTCCTGGGGATACACTATATTCGATATCTTGCCTGTTCGGAGATGTAGATCCACGGGCAATTGCCGCGGCGAACGACCTGGATGTCGATCAAGCTCTAACCTCAGGAACTGTTCTTCAAATACCTTGAGACAAATCCTTAGATTGTTAATTAGACGAACCGTAATCATCTCTAGATTACGGTTCGTTATTTAAAAAAAGATAAGGTATACTCAGACTGACTTTGATCTTCTGTGTTGATTGAAGATCAACGCAGACAAATCCTGATATGAATTTCACATCCTTGCTTCAGCTTGATGCCCGGTTTTCAGAAAAAATCAGGCTTGTTCCCTACCCGCCATTTATTAAGCAGGTGATGCCCGTCCTGGCTCATTCAGCGGATTCCTGGTACTGGGGTGCGGGATTGGCAGCGGCCTGGGTGATTGGGCCGCAGGGGTGGCGGAGTGTAATTAAACTATTATTTATTGGTATTATTGTCACTGCCCTGTTTGTTCAGGGATTAAAATTCCTCATTAAACGTCCCCGCCCCGAAGGGGATTGGGGACAAATCTATCGTAGATCAGACCCCCATTCCTTCCCATCCGGACACGCTGCGCGGGCTACGATGCTCACCCTGATCATACTGCTTTCTGGTCACCTTTGGTTCGGATTGTTAATGATCCTCTGGACTTTATTGGTAGATACTGCCCGGGTAGGGTTAGGTGTGCATTTCCTCTCTGATATCATAATTGGAACCGCTATCGGAACGCTTTTTGGTGGGCTTGTTTTCCTTATTTTCGGATGAATTATGTTGAGAATTAATAAGGCTCCTGGAGTAATAATAACCCCGGGAGCCTTTTTGTCAGAGAAAACAGCATCCTCGGAGGATGCTGTTTTCCAGATATCTTTTATTTATTAGAAAAGGCTGCCAACTCGACCTGTTTCCCCTCATCTTCGTAGGTATAGTACGGGAACCAAGCCACGCCAAATAACTCCACCAGGATATCTTTCTTATAAGGATTAACCGGAATCTCAGTGACTTGCTCCAGGATTTCCTGCCACTTCTCTTCAGCTTCTTCCAGAGCATCCAGCCGTTCTCGTTCAAGATCCTCAATGTCCTTCTTATATTCATCTATCATTTCCAGTGATTCCTCCACATCCGCCTTTGCTTTGCTCGTCATTCTGCGTTTTGTAAGGGATGTAGTCACTCTTCGTCTACGACCAGCTAATAGGCTTAACAAGTTCTCAGCATGCGTGCCCATTTCTTCCAACTTCCGTTGGGAGTGCTCCGACTGATCCTCTTCTAATTCTCTTTCTTCCCGCATCAACCGATCTCGGATTGTGTCAAGTTTTTTAGCGAAGGAATCATTGATCTTATCTTTCTCACCTTCCAATTCCTTATCCGCAGTCTCTGAACATCTGCGGCGGAATTCGCCCTGTGATATCTGTGGACCAGCATAGACATCCAATTCTTCATTTGCCCGGACAGTTACTGAGATCGAATGATAAATCCAATCTTTGAAGTCTGTTTCAAGTTCCCGTAATTTCGTCCCATCGGAAAGCGGAGCGATCAATTCATGAAAACGTGCTTCAGGTATTGACTGGCGATCGAGAGCATCCAGGTCAATGGGTTCGCTTAGCCAGTTGTCCCACTTGATCCTTCCTTGGCGGTCAGGATCCTTAATCAATGCTGAAAAGACCAGATCATAATCGAGATTGTAATTTCTTTTCAGGAACCGGACAGTTGCCTGAGCCAGGAGAACAGGTTTGTAAATCACCTGGCTTTTTGGATCCTGAGGAGGGGCTATCCCAACGGCATCCACCGCCTGAAGCAGGCTGAGGTCATTGGGTAGGAAATATTCTTCTATGCCTGTCGGCACATTCGGTCGAGTACCTGAAATCTGTACTGCAATAGTTTTCTCGGTTGGGGAGAGACCAGCTTGACGCTGCTGGGCTGCAGTTCTTGTTCTGCGATCTTGGGGATGGCTAGCTCCGACCAAGGCGTTGAGCTGCGGTAATTGAATCCTGGTTAATGGTCCTGCCAGATAATTCATTGCCCAGCGGGTGTGGAAAATGATGGGTTGATCTTCATGCACATTGTGCATCAGAAATACCCGTTTATCGAGGGCGGAGATCAATTTATCATAAACCTTCCGATCTAAACCTGGTGCTGCACCCTCCAATCCATCCAGAAGCCGGTTTTTATCCTGTTCAGTCTGTAACTTTCCAATAAACCAGGTCCCAGCATTGGACAAGGCTTTATAGTCCACATCAACTGGGTTCTGGGTTACCAGTACCTGCCCTACACCAAAAGCTCGGGCTTGCTTCAGCATCCGCAGAATGGGGATTTTGGAAGGTGGATTTTTCACCGGGGGAAGATATCCAAATATTTCATCAAAATAAACCAACGCCCGCAAGGACTGTGAGCCTTTCTGGGTCCTCATCCAAGTCTCAACTGCAGAATACAACAGGGTTACAAAAAACATTCTTTCTGCATCAGACAGGTGCGCGATATAGAACACGCTGTGGCGAGGACGGCCATCTGGTCCATAAAGGAAGGATTCGATATCTAATGGTTCGCCTTCAATCCAAGTTTGAAAAGCCGGCGCAGCCATAATATTGTTTAAGAGGATCGAAAGGTCCTGCCGCTCCTTTTCAGGGAAAAAATTATCCATTTCCAGGACACCCAGTTTCTCAAACGGAGGATTCTGAATTTGCAGGATCAACTCTGTTAAATCCAGATCCCGACCATGACTCCAGGCAGTTTCAAAGATGTTGCTAATCAAGATATGTTCTCTAGATCGTACCGGGTCCAGGTCATCTAATCCAACCAGGCCCAGCAAACCCATTACAATTCCAGAAATTTTTTCTACCAGGAATTCCCGGTTTTCCTCCCAGGGAATTTCCGGTACTTTGAAGGAAGCCAGGATATTCACTGGAATACCAGCTTCAGATCCCGGGGAGTAGACTGCAAAATGAGCTGCGTCCTGTAAGGCTTGAATTTGTTCCGATCCAATCCCCCATTTCTCAAGACCATTTTTCCATAACTCTGCAACGTCTGCAGCTGCCTGTTCAATAGTTTTGTCCTCCCTCCGGGCCTGATCCGGATTTATCCAGGGTTGAAAATCCCCGGGGAGCAAATCGGGAAAATGAAGCAATGCGTTAGTAAGATCACCCTTCGGATCAATCATTAAGGCAGGGATACCCAGCAGGGCTGCCTCTTCCAGCAGGTCAATACATAATCCGGTTTTCCCTGATCCAGTCATACCTACAACTACGGCGTGCGTGGTGAGATCATCTGGATCATA
>JAUWCZ010000065.1 GCA_030609055.1 Chloroflexota bacterium
AATGGGAACTGGAGCTAGTCCGATATATGGAATCGAACCACACTGATTTGATTCAGAACTTATTGAGTGAACAGCAGCTGACAGAAAAAATCGAGACACAACTTAAATCAGCTCTAGATTCTTTTTCTTATTCATAGGCACATGGAGAATCAGCTAAGTCTTCAGGCATAAAATCAAATGGCAAATGCTAGAGAAGTTAAGCAACGAATAAAAAGCGTCAAAAATATTTCTCAAGTAACCCGCGCTCTGCAAGCTGTCAGCGCGAGCAAAGTGCGCAAAGCTATAGACCAACTAGAGGATACCCGTCCTTATTCAGTCAAGGCCTGGCAAGTCCTTCAGCATATCGCTGGGCAGCCAGATCGATCGACCCTACATCCTATGCTAATCAAACATCCTTCTGTGGAAAATGTCATCGCGATTGTGATTAGCGGCGACCGGGGATTAGCCGGAGCATATAACTCGAATGTAATCCGGGCGGTTGAGGATTGGTCTAAATCAATTCAATCACCTGTGAAATACATAACAGTTGGAAAGCGGGGCCGGGATCAACTACTTCGCAGGGGTAGGGATATCCTGGCGGAGTTCAGCAATCTACCTGCTCAGCTCTCCTATATGGATATATCTCCAGTGGGAAGATTAGCTGTAGATACATTTCTTAGGGAAGAGGTTGATGAAGTTTATCTGATCTATACCCAATTCATCAACCGGATGATCCATCGGCCCGTAGTAAAAAAATTGCTGCCTCTGGAAACCGGAGTTGATGAGCGGGTAAAAACATTTGCTGAATCTGAACCATTGATTGGGGGATATATCTTTGAACCGGACCAAAAGTCAATCCTGGAAGAGATCATTCCCCGCTTCACAATCCTGCAGGTCTTACATGCAGTGATAGAGTCTTTTGCCAGTGAGCATTCTGCCCGTATGGTTGCGATGAAGAATGCCACAGATAATGCGATAGCGCTCGCAGACGCATTGCAATTGGAATATAACAAGGCCCGTCAGCAGGCAATCACAAATGAGATGCTGGATATTGCCGGAGGGGTGGAAGCAATTTCGGGATGATTAATAATTTTTCTCGTGACCATGGAATTGACGAAGTAGTGAGAGAATTATATTTTTGGAGGGTGTAATGGTAGAAGGGACCGGACGGATCATCGCAATCAAAGGTGGAGTAATTGACGCTGTATTTCCGGTGGAGGAATTACCGAATATCTATGATGCACTCATCGTAAAAAGTGAAGACGGAGAAGATTTGACCTTAGAAGTGGAAAATCACCTTGGAGGTGGAGAGGTCCGTTGTGTAGCCATGGGACCGACTCCCGGTCTTCGGAGGGGAATGTCCGTAACAACGACAGGTGGACCAATACGGGTCCCAGTTGGTGAGAAAGTCTTAGGTCGATTATTAAATGTTCTCGGCCAACCGATTGATGGCAAAGGCGATGTAAAAGCGGATGTATATTATCCCATTCACCGGGAAGCACCCCCTTTTGAAGAACAATCTACAAGGGTCGAGGTCTTTGAAACAGGAATAAAGGCTATTGACCTGGTTGCTCCCTTCACAAAGGGTGGGAAGACGGGTATTTTTGGTGGCGCTGGCGTAGGGAAAACAATCATAATTATGGAACTAATCCGGTCAGTAGCCACTGAACATGAAGGCAACTCTGTTTTTGCCGGTGTGGGCGAACGAACCAGAGAAGGTACCCAGCTTTATCGGGAGATGCTTGAATCCGGGGTTATGAAAGATACTGTGATGGTGTTTGGGCAGATGAATGAACCTCCGGGAGTTCGATTACGTGTAGCTCTAACTGGATTAGCTCTGGCTGAAAAATTCCGTGATGAAGGGCGTGATGTTCTGATGTTTATCGATAACATCTTCCGGTTCAGCCTGGCTGGTGCAGAGGTATCCGCTCTGTTAGGACGCATGCCATCTGCAGTGGGTTACCAGCCAACCCTAGCCACTGAAATGGGGAATTTGCAAGAGCGCATCACCAGCACAAAAACCGGTTCTATCACATCGATGCAGGCGATTTTCGTACCGGCGGATGATTACTCAGATCCTGCGCCGGTCGCCACATTTACTCATCTGGATGCGACCATTGCCCTGGAGCGTTCTATCGTTGAAAAAGGAATATATCCTGCAGTAGATCCCCTGACATCCACATCACGAATCCTGGATCCAAATATTGTCGGCCAGGAACATTACGAAACCACCCGGCGTGTGCAGGAAGTTCTTCAAAAGTATAAGGATTTGCAGGACATTATCGCGATTCTGGGCATGGATGAACTTAGCGAGGATGACAAGATTGCTGTCTCGCGAGCTCGGAAAATTGAAAGATTCTTCTCACAACCATTTTTTGTGGGAGAACAGTTTACCAACTTGCCTGGTAAGTATGTGCCCATACCGGAGACTATTAGTGGTTTTCGAGACATCCTGGATGGAAAACACGATACACTTCCAGAAGAAGCTTTTTTGATGGTGGGAACTATAGATGATGCGGTTGAAAAAGCTGCCAGAATTTCCTCTGATTAGGAGTGGGAGCGGAAGATATGCCTATCCGTTGTGAAATTGTTTCCCAGGACCGGATGGTTTTTGAAGGAGACGCTGATATTGTGATTGTTCCTGGATCTCTGGGGGAAATGGGAATTTTACCAGGACATGCACCGCTCCTTTCGACTCTAGAACTGGGAGTGATCCGTGTTAAAAATGGGGATCAGGAAGAAGTGTTTACTGTGACAGGTGGATTTATTGAAGTCCAGCCGGATATTGTCACGATCATGGCAGATGCATCAGAAAATGTGGAAGAAATTGATGTCCAGAGAGCAGAAGAAGCGATGCAACGAGCCAAGAAGCTCCTTGAAAAAGAAGCTCCCCCTGATCCGGATGCATATCTGCGAATACAAGCAGCGATCAAGCGGTCAAGTCTGCGATTAAAATCTGTAGATCAGTACCGTAAACGCGGGCAGCGGTCCCGACCGCCTGGGATGGGGGCTTCTAAATAGGAATATTATGGCACTATTCTCGCAAGATTTTGGGATTGATTTAGGCACATATTACACGATGATTGCCGAAGAGGGGATTCTCTTAGGACGGGAACCTACTGTAGTTGCAATTGCTATTGAGGAGCAAAAAATTGTTGAACTTGGGCAATCGGCCAAGGAGATGTTTGGCCGGGTACCGGATACGCTGGAAATAGCCCATCCTCTTCAGCACGGTGTGATTGCGGATTATGAAATAACCCAGAAGTTATTGGAATATATGATTAGAGAGGTAACCGGTCCGATCCGACTATTTCACCCTCGGATTATGGTGACGGTCCCATATGGTGTGACAAGCGTTGAGAGCAGGGCAGTCCAGGAGGCTGTTCTGGAAGCAGGTGCGCGTGAAGTTTTTCTAATTGAACAACCTCTGGCTGGTGCAATAGGTATTGATCTTCCCATCAATACACCAACTGGAAATATGATTTTGAATCTGGGCGGTGGAGCTTCCCAAGCAGCAGTACTGGCAATGTATGGCATCGTATCAGCTGCTACTTTGCGCAAAGGGGGAATTGACCTTGATGAGGCGATTGCCACATATGTGAGACGGAAGTATGGCTTGATTATTGCTCAACCGACCGCAGAGAGAATTAAATTGGAGATTGGCGCGGCAATCACGTTGGATGAAAAATCAGGAATTGAAGTTCAGGGACAGGATCAAGTAACTGGCTTACCACAACCGTTAACATTAACAATGGGGGAAATTGTAGAAGCACTCCAGGATCCATTAAAGGAAATTGTTGAAACTGCTCGAAAGGTGCTTGAGAAGACACCCCCGGAGTTGGTTTCAGATATCATCGATAGGGGAATTGCACTCAGTGGAGGTACAGCCCTTCTTCCGGGTATGGAGAAATATCTGACGAAAGAACTTGGAGTGCCAACTTATCTGGTTGATAATCCCACTACCTGTGTGGTTGAGGGAGCCTCGAAGGCTTTTGCTCCAGGATTATTCCCGAAGATCAGGAGAAACTTAATCTCTTAATAGATAAAAGGACTGATATTTCAGTCCTTTTATGATAACTTCAAGGATCCGAAACCCCTCGGGATTACGAATCCTACCAAGTTACTTTAGAAAATAACTGAGTTTTTGCAGGTGAACCGAAGGATCTATGTGTTCAATCTGGACACCTTCGGGCGCTTTTAAGTAAATTGGTGCGTAATTTAGGATGGCAGTAATTCCCGCTTTTACCAGATCGTCGATGACATCCTGTGAGTTTTCCGCAGGTATAGCCAGAACTGCAATCTGAATTTGATTTGAGGTGATGTAAGCTTCCATCTCCCCAAGATCTTTCACAACCAGATCGCCAATTTTTTTCCCGATTTTCTGGGGATCAATATCAAAGATTGCCGATACCTTGAATCCTCGGTTAATAAATCCTTTGTATCGTGCTAATCCACTACCAATGTCACCTGCGCCGATAACAATTATTCTCCAGACATCGTCAGTATTCAAAATTTGGTTGAGTTTACTAATCAGGAACTCAATTTCATAACCTTTCCCCCGTTTTCCCAGTTCCCCAAAATGTGAGAGGTCTTTCCGAATTTGAGCAGCTGAAATGTCCAAAAGTTTTCCTAATTCATGAGAGGATGCGTAATCATGTCCCTCTTTTTTCAACCGGGTTATTGCCCGCAAATAGAGTGGGAGACGCCCGATTATTATGCGCGGAATTTGGTTTGCCATGGGTCATCCTGTGTGATAAAAAGAATCATTATAGAAATGTGATGGATTGCGATAATTTTCCTATTTTACCATAACTGCGGCTGAATATTGAGAATGGTATAATACCGGAGAAATTTGTTTGGTTCTGGAATCAGTATCCGGAAACCTGAATTTAATAGAGAATGGATTGCTGACGGTATTGTGAATCCATTTTTGGTATTTATTTTATGATGATCTGGTTGGTTGGAATATCATGTATTTTGATGAAGTAGTAATTGAGGTTATCGGAGGAAAAGGTGGTGATGGTATCATCTCCTTCCGTCGGGAAAAATTTGTCCCCCGAGGGGGACCGGATGGTGGGGATGGTGGTCGCGGCGGGAATATTTTGTTTGAAGTTGATCAGCACCAGAATACATTATCTGATTTTCGTCATCAAAGACAATTCCGGTCTCAGGACGGCACCAGGGGAAAAGGAAAAAATCAAACAGGAGCTTCAGGTCAAGATCTGGTGATTAAGGTTCCGCCTGGAACGATGGTATTTGATGAAGAAGATGGGACTTTCCTTGGGGACCTGGTAGAAAATGGACAACAGCTGTTGGTTTGTAAAGGAGGGCGCGGAGGTAGAGGAAATACCAGATTCAAAACCTCAAAAAATAAAGCACCGCGCATTGCTGAAAAAGGAGAGCCGCCTGAGGAAAAGACTCTCCACCTGGAATTAAAACTAATTGCCGATATTGGAATAATTGGTGTTCCGAATGCTGGGAAATCGACCCTGCTTTCAGTGGTCAGTAACGCAAAACCAAAAATAGCTCCTTATCCTTTTACAACCCTGCAGCCGAACCTTGGCGTGGTTGATCTGGATGTTGATCTTCAACTAATCCTGGCCGATATTCCCGGATTGATTGAGGGAGCGCACAGGGGTGATGGTTTGGGGCATGATTTCTTAAGACATATCCAACGCACCAGAGTGTTAATTCACCTTCTGGATGGTCTCTCTGATGAGCCCATCCTCGATTTAGCGCAAATAAATGCAGAACTGGCTCTGTTTGATCCGGCGTTGGGAGATAAACCACAGATTATTGTTCTGAATAAAATGGATCTTCCTGAAGTTGAAAAAAAGTGGAACAAGGTTGAGGCTGAATTGAAAGAAAAGGGGTACCGGGATGTTTATGCAATCTCGGCGATTGCTCGTCAGGGAATCAAGCCAGTGCTTTTCCGGGCAGCTAAATTATTAGAAGAGACGCCAATTTATGAATACAGAAGCCCTGAAGAATCTGACGAGTTACCTGTCTACCGCTATGATAAAGATCCCCAGGAATATTTCATTTTGAAAACTGACCGGGGATGGCGGCTAACTGGGGATGGGTTAGAAAGGGCTGCAGCAATGACCTATTGGGAGCATTACCAGTCCATTCGCAGATTTCATAGGATTCTGGTAGCAATGGGCGTGGATGAAGCAATGCGGGATGCTGGAGTACAGCCCGGAGATACGGTCTATATCGGAGACCATGAGCTTACATGGGAGGAATGAAATCGAGATGAAAATCGGGTATTTTGGAGGAACTTTTGATCCACCCCATCTTGGTCATGTTATTCTGGCGGCTGAAGCGATTTTCCAATTGGAACTGGATGCCCTCCATTGGATATTAACCCCTTTTCCCCCTCATAAAAACTCAAATCCAGTCACTCCCGTTGAAATCCGGTTAGATATTCTGGATCTGGTGGTTAATAGACATCCTGGATTTGAAATCTCACATGTCGACCTAACCCGGGACCCTCCCCACTATGCTTCAGATACAGTAGAAATCTTGAAAGCTGAAAAACCTTCCTATAAATTGGTTTACCTGATAGGTGGAGATTCTCTTCGGGACCTGCCTGATTGGCATGAACCCGCCAGGTTTCTTCAAGATATTGACCAGCTTGCAGTAGCTTCCAGACCGCATATTGAAACTGACCTGGATGCGCTAGAGCATATTCTCCCCGGATTAGAGGATAAAATTGTCTTCCTTTCTGGAACATCAATCGATATCTCCTCCAGTTTCATTCGTCAAAGGATAAAAGGGAATGGACCATACAGCCATTTTGTAACTCAAGCTGTTTATCAATACCTGGAAGATAATCAACTGTACCGATAAAGTATAAGACGGCACCATTTTATTATTTTCTTATTAGGAGATAGTTATGAGCAAACCTAAAGTGATTGTTTATTCCCAGCCTGGTTGACACTTCTGTAACCTTGAGAAAGCGTGGCTTTCTAAACAAGGGATCGAATTTGAAGATCGCAATATAACTGAAGATCCTGGTGCTATGGATGAATTGCAGGAATTAGGATATTATTCCACTCCGATAACATTTATCGGTGATGAAGCTGTGGTTGGTTTTAACGTAAGCAAACTTACAGAACTTCTGGGTTTAGATTAGACAAACTCCGGTGAAACAGATAATAATCGTTCGATTATCAGCAATCAGTTATTAATAGCGCCTAACCTCCTCGCTGTGCCTGACCGCCTTCGGTTGGGGGTAGTTACCGCTATTCGTAAAATCATGGTTTATGTAATAAAGGCACAATGTGCCAGACCAGTGGTGAGTAATCCTTCTTTTATGACACTGTAATAAGTACCTAGAAAGACCTCGTCTTCCGGAATATATTATTTGGAATATTTTATGGATTTCACTACGATAATTTCTGTGAATGACCTTTTTAACAAACTGGACAATCCTAACTGGGCAATAGTGGACTGTCGGTCTTACCCTTCAGAACCCGAACAGGGATATCAGGAATATCTTGAAGGCCATATTCCGGGAGCGATTTATGCTCATCTGGACCGGAATTTATCAGGAGAGATAATACCTGGCAAAACAAGCCGCCATCCTCTACCGGATGTGCAGGAATTTACTGATACACTCTCAACCTGGGGAATAGATCGTCAGACACAGGTTATTGCTTATGATAATTCTGGGGGTGCGATCGCTGCCAGATTATGGTGGATGCTCCGCTGGGTAGGGCATGGTTGCGCCGCTGTTCTGAATGGAGGATGGTCTGCCTGGATCGAGAGAGGATATGCCCAGGAATCCCAGGAGTCCTTCCGGAGTAGAAGGCTATTCACGCCCCATCTGGATCCCGAGATTGTAGTAGATACTCAGTTTGTGAATGAGATCCGTCTGGATCCGGAATATTTACTGATTGACGCCCGTGCACCGGAGCGCTTTTGGGGTTTAGAGGAACCGATAGATTCAATCGCAGGGCATATTCCGGGAGCTGTATCTGCACCTTACTCTGAAAATCTTACAGAAGATGGTTATTTCCAACCGGATGAGGTGTTAACCGAGAGGTACCGTGACTTGCTCGGTGATTATTCCTCGATTAAAACAATCCTGTACTGCGGATCCGGTGTTACAGCGATACACAATATCATAGCCATGGTTCAGGTTGGTTATGATATGCCGCTACTATATCCAGGGTCGTGGAGTGAATGGATTACGGATCCTTCCCGCCCAATTGCTCCCTAATCTGGTGATAACATAGTTATTTAGAAGGAATCAAATATGAGTATTTCAATCGCACTGGCACAAATGACATTAAACCGGGCAGAACCTGAGACTAATTCCCAAAAAGCAGATGACTGGGTTCGAAATGCTTCCGATCAGGGGGCAGAGATTGTCTTACTGCCTGAATTATGGGCTAGCGGGTATGACCTGAAGAACTGCGAAATTTACGGAACGCTTATCCATGAAGGAATTTTTGCAGAGATGAGATCCATGGCGGATAAGTATAATATCGCGGTGGGTGGATCTCTGATCGAACGGGAAAATGATGCTTTTTATAATACCTTTGTACTCTACGGTGCCAGTGGTGAGATGATAGCTTCCTATCGAAAGATTCATCTATTTGGATTGCTGGAGGAAGACATATATTTTAAAGCGGGAAATCAGCTTGTCCTGGTGGAGTCGGATTGGGGAAAAATAGGTCTGGCAACCTGTTATGATTTACGGTTTCCGGAGTTATTCCGGGCCTATGCCGTAAGGGGCGCTGAATTGATTCTGTTGGTAGCTGAGTGGCCTCAGCGTAGGGTTGCCCACTGGCAGCGATTACTGCAGTCTAGAGCTATAGAAAACCAGTGTTTCCTGGCTGCGGTGAATAAAGCCGGGGTAAGCCAGGGAGAAAAATTGAGTGGATACAGCGCGGTGATAAACCCGATGGGAGAATATCTCACGCAGGGTGGAGAAAATGAAGAATTGTTGATAGCAAACATTGATCTTAAAGAAGTAAATAAGATCCGGCGGTGGATGCCAGTTTTGCAGGATCGAAAACCAGAAGTGTATCAGACGTTTCTGAATGAATAAAATTGTGGTTGATGGATCAATTGGTGAGGGCGGGGGTCAGATTTTTCGAACTTCATTAACGTTATCACTGCTCACGGGAAAACCCTTTCAAATTCACAACATCCGGGCGAATCGTTCCTCCCCCGGATTACGGCAGCAGCATCTAACTGCATTAAAAGCGGCTGGTGAGATATCCGATGCGCAGGTTGAAGGTGGATTTCCAGGTAGTCAGGAAGTGTTCTTTAATCCGGGAGAGATCAAACCCGGAAAGTATAGGTTTAATATTTCAACAGCGGGGTCAACATCTCTGGTCTTTCAGACCATTTTTATTCCCCTATCTGCCGCTTCTAAAGATTCCCGGGTTACAATTTCTGGCGGAACTCATGTTCTCTGGAGTCCACCATTCCATTACCTCGAGTGGCAGTGGCTCTCTTGGATGAAGCGGATCGGATATCAAGGCAAGCTCACTTTAAATCTATGCGGTTATTATCCCAGGGGGGGTGGGGAGGTAAGCTGCCTGATTAAACCTGGCGGTTCCATCAAACCGATTCAGATTACTGAGCGAGGAAACTTGATTCAAATTCGAGGAATTTCTGGTGCAACAAATCTTCCTCGAGATATTCCTAACCGCCAGCGGATGCGATTCGTCAGCAGAATGGGATCTAAATACCCACTAAATGATATTCGTTCAGTAATCCTGCCAGGAAATGGAAAAGGATCATTTCTCACAGTACAGGTAGAGTTTGAAAAGACTTCCGCTTGTTTCAGCTCCCTTGGGCAAAAAAAGAAACGCTCAGAAGAAGTCGCGGATGAGGTTGTAAGCCTGGTTGATCAATTTATGAACAACCCGGGTTGTGTAGATTCCCATTTACCAGACCAACTTCTGATTCCGTTATGTTTCGTTGACGGTCTATCAGTGATTCATACCACTAAAATAACCCGTCACCTGCTAACAAACGCAGAAGTCATCCAGCTGTTTATTCCCAAAAGAATTGCTATCGATGGAGATCTAGGGAAACCGGGTATAGTTCGAGTTAATCCTTGATTATGGAATACGCTTATTTGAGGTTTTATTCTGAATTGCAAGATTTCCTGTCAGGTATTAATCGGCAGGATCCTATTCGGGTGAATCTGGCTGGTCATGAAACTATAAAACACATTATTGAAGCTTTGGGAGTACCGCACACTGAAGTTGATTTACTCCTCGTAGACGGAAAATCAGTTGATTTTGACTATATTGTCCGTGAAGGAGAGTACATCAGTATCTACCCGATGTTTGAAAGTCTAGATATACAACCCGTTTCAAAAGTCCGTCAGAAACCTCTGAGAATACCTCGTTTTGTAATTGATACCCACTTAGGGAAATTGGCAGGTTATTTACGGTTATTGGGATTTGATTCGCTATACAAGAACGATTATGAAGATGATGATCTGGCAAATATTTCAGCTTCAGAAGATAGGATCTTATTGACCAGAGACAGGGGGTTATTAAAAAGAAAAATTGTCACCCGGGGATATCTTGTCAGAGCAGATGATCCAAGGGAACAGGTTCGAGAGGTCATAAGACGATTTGATCTCTCGCAATTAACTGAGCCTTATTCGCGCTGTTCATTATGTAATGGGCTGTTAATCCCAATTAAGAAGAAATTAATCCTCGATGAATTAGAACCGCTTACAAAAAAGTATTTCAAACGGTTCAAGAAATGCCCTTCGTGTCAGCAAGTATATTGGAAAGGGTCCCATTTTGATCGCATGGATTTGCTAATTCAATCTCTGCTGTTAAATTCTTCCAAAAAACAGGACTAGGTACAGGTTCTTGTGTTTATTTATCGGCAGGTATAGTGTATAATTTCCCGCGGTGTTTTTCCTGACATGAAATAAGTTATTGGATTTTGATTTCTAATCTGCAACAGATATATGGGCTGGCATAATACATCATTTAATAAGGATAGAGAGATAGTCAGGTAGTGTCTATGTTGGAAGTTTTTTTTGATCCAAAATCTGTCGCAGTTGTAGGGGCATCAACCTCCTCTGAAAAACTTGGTTATGCAGTATTGGAGAATTTGGTAAACGGGGGATATGCAAAAGTTGGCAAGATATATCCTATCAATCCCAAGGCAGATGAAATATTGGGTCAGAAGGCATATCCTTCCGTCCTGGATGTGCCAGATAAAATAGACCTGGCTGTGATAGTTATTCCATATCCTTATGTCCCAGCAGTGTTAGATGAATGCGGAAAGAAGGGCATTCCTGGTGTGGTTGTGATCAGTGCTGGATTTCGGGAAGCAGGCATGGAGGGTCTGGAAAGGGAATTGGAGCTGGTTGAAATAGCAAAAAAGCATCAGATCCGTTTAATTGGACCCAACTGTTTGGGAATTATTGATACATTCACTCCTATAAATGCATCATTTTCTGCAGGGACACCACCGCAAGGACCGATGGCTTTTATGTCACAATCAGGAGCCCTGGGGACTGCGATCCTGGATTGGGCTCAGGCTGGGCGTCTTGGTTTGGCTAAATTCGTCAGCCTCGGAAACAAAGCAGATGTGAGCGAAATTGATTTATTAAAAGCTTGGTCTGATGATATTGATACCAATGTGATCCTGATCTACAGCGAGGGACTGCCCAACGGGCAGGAATTCATCAATGTTGCCCGGGAAGTCACCAAGACCAAACCTGTTGTGGCAATCAAATCAGGAGTCACAACATCAGGTTCTCGAGCAGTATCTTCCCACACTGGATCATTGGCTGGATCTGAACAGGCGTATCAAGCAGCATTCCAGCAAGCAGGAGTATTGAGAGCCAATGATATGGCGAGCATGTTTGATATCGCATTAGCCTTAGGTTATCAGCCATTATTAAAAGCTGATCAGATAGCAATTGTCACCAACGCTGGTGGACCGGGTATTCTTGCGACAGATGCCCTGGAAAGAAGTGGGATGAGCCTTGCCCGATTGGAAAATGAAACCATTCAGGCTCTCGAAAAATATTTGCCAGACGCAGCCAGCGTGGCTAACCCGGTTGATGTTCTGGGTGATGCCAGGGGAGACCGTTATAAATTTGCTCTGGATATAGTTTCCACGGATCCCAATGTGGACGGAATCATGGTTGTGTTAACACCTCAGGCAATGACAGAAATTGAAGATACAGCCAAAGCAATTGGATCCTTATCGCAAAGAATCGACAAACCCATCTTGGCTTGTTTTATGGGAGAAGCAAAGGTAGAACAGGGAATCAAGATCTTGCGAGAATATAATGTGCCGAATTACTCGTTTCCAGTCCGGGCATCCCTCGCTTTCAGGGCGATGTCTCAATATCGGGAAATCAAAGAGAGAAAAGAACCCGTTTTTGAATCCTTTAAAGTTGATACCAAATCAGTAAAACAAGTACTGGAAGGAGCGAAAAAAGACGGGCGGTATGCAATAGGCGACGCAGAAGCATGGGATGTACTCAAAGCATATGGATTATCAATCCCCAGATCCGTTCTGGCAAAGACACCTCAAGAGGCTGTGGAGATTGCAGGGGACCTGGGGTATCCGGTGGTATTAAAAATCGCTTCACCAGATATTTTGCATAAAACGGATGTGGGTGGCGTGAAGATTGGATTGGAATCACCTGACCAGGTTCGAGATGCTTATGAACTCATGATATACCGGACAGAAAGGTTCCTTCCCGAAGCACACATTTGGGGCTGTCAGGTGCAGGAAATGGCTCCTCCCGGAGGTCTTGAGATCTTGATCGGAATGAACCGAGATCCCCAGTTTGGTCCTCTGGTAACATTTGGATTGGGCGGAATTTATGTGGAAGTCTTAAAAGATGTTACCTTCAGAATAGCACCTTTCACCAGGCTCGAAGCCCAGGCAATGCTGG
>JAUWCZ010000102.1 GCA_030609055.1 Chloroflexota bacterium
GTTCCTGAATATCTCCCCCCCCTGATCTACCAGATCAGGGGGAAGTTGTGCCCCAACACTGGTGATCCTCCTATCCAATTCTCTATTGGTTTTGGATAAACTGAGCGACAGACTAACCGCAATCTTCCCAAGTTTTGGGGAATGTCCTTCGAAATCCTCCTAATGAAACCGTATTATTTTACAAGCATTTGATGTTAATCAAGATGGGTAACAGTATGATTGAATCGATTAATACCATATCATTGTTTAATCCAGTTAAAACGTAAAAACGGAGTAAGGAAGTGATAGCAAGTTATATTTTATCTTTACGGGAGGGTCTGGAAGCTGCATTGATTGTTGGTGTTTTATTAGGGACATTAAAAAAACTTGATCGCACAGAATACCAATTTAGCATTTGGCTTGGCACAGGTTTAGCGGTATTTCTAAGTGTAGTTTTTGGTATTGTTTTGAATGTTGTAGGTGCTTCATTTGAAGGTCGGGCAGAAGAGATTTTTGAAGGATCCGCTATGTTATTGGCTGCTGCAATATTGACCTGGGTTATTCTTTGGATGAAAAACCAGTCTCAGATCATTAACTTGAAATTGAAGACAGATGTTCAACAAGCGGTTATCAAAGAAAGCAAAACAGCACTGTTTTTCTTGGTATTTCTATCCGTAATTCGGGAAGGCATTGAGCTGGCTATCTTTTTGACTGCTACATCAATGGATGCAGAAGGAGTGAATATTCTCCTCGGCGCCGCCCTGGGATTGGCTTCAGTGATAGTCTTGGCAATATTACTCTTTAAGAGTTTGATCCGTTTAAATGTCGTTAGATTTTTCCAAGTCACCAGTATTATTTTGATCTTGTTTGCTGCGGGATTGACGGCTCATGGTGTCCATGAATTTAATGAAATAGGTATTATTCCCTCGGTGGTTGAGCACCTGTGGGATATTAACCATATTTTGGATGAAAAATCTACTGGGGGAGAATTACTAAAAACACTGGTGGGTTATAATGGGAATCCATCATTGACTGAAGTTATAGCCTATGTTCTGTATTTTGTTTTCCTTTGGATTGCTAGTAGATATATTCCCCGAAAAGATCAAAATCTCGCAGTTAATTCAGAATAAGTTTCCTGAAAAACAATTACGACGACAATCGATAGATATTCTTGACAGGAGCGGGAAAATGAAGTAAATTTATTCAGTATCTGTATATTCAGCATCTGAATAGTATGGCAAAAAAATCATCAGCACATACACTGGAATATATCCTGCTGGGCTTAATCCGGGAGCAACCGGCCCATGGTTATGCTCTCTATGAAAGGCTGCGCAATACCCCGGAGCTTTCCCTCATCTGGCAGGTAAAACGCAGCAAACTATATTATCTACTCGATAAACTTGAGTCAGATGAGTATTTAACCTCATCTGTGAGCAGCCAGGATTCTTACCCCGACCGAAATGTGTACCAGATCACTCCCGGAGGAGTAGAAGTTCTTGAAAACTGGATGCACACTCCGGTATTAAGCAGCCGATATATCCGGTTGGCTTTTTTATCTAAACTCTATTTTGTTTTACAGGAAAATAAGCAACGGGCAGCTGAACTTATCAATCAGCAAATTGAGATCTGTCAAGGCTGGCACGAGAATTTACTGCAGCAGCATCAAGCCCTGGATACGAGAGATTTTATACCTTCGCAAGTATTCCTTTTTAGAATTGGTCAGATTAAAGCGATGCTGGATTGGCTTAATAACTGTCGGGATGACATTCCCGACCAATAACCCATTATTGTTTTCACTAAAAGGAGCAAAAACAATGAAGAAAACATTGATAATTTCTATCTTGATAGTGCTGTTAGCCGCTGGATGCAGTACCCTGGCAGGACAATCCCCAGAGGGACAGCCTATAGAGATTACAGATTCTACCGGGCATGAAGTGACCCTTGACGGTGTGCCAGAAAGAATCGCTATCGCCGGAAAAGCAACCATCATGGTACAAGATGCGATTTATCTCTATCAAGATGCAGCCCAAAAGGTAGTAGCACTGGAAAACAGGAACCAGTCAGCTTTTAGTTTTTTACCAGTTGTTGATCCGGGGATCAATGAGAAAGAAATCTTCGCTAAAAATGCCGGACCGGAACAGATCGCAGCGACCCAGCCCGAATTGGTCATCCTCAAGAGTTTTATGGCTGACCAGCTGGGAGAACCACTTGAGCAGCTAGGCATCCCTGTGGTTTATCTGGATCTAGAAACTCCAGAGGCTTTTTACCAGGATATCTCCGTCCTGGGACAGGTTTTCGGTAAACCGGACCGGGCGGATGAAATTATTGGTTTTTATCAGGAACGAGTATCCAGGGTTGAGGAGCTTGTATCAGATGTTGGACAGGATCAAAAACCTCGGGTTCTAATTATCCAGTATTCTGATTCGGGCGGCGAAGTTGCATTTAAAGTACCCCCGGTTTCCTGGTTGCAGACCAGTATGGTTGAAATATCCGGAGGCTCTCCGGTTTGGAAAGATCTGGAAATCAGCGGGGGATGGATAGTGGTGAGCCTGGAACAAATCGCAGCCTGGGATCCCGATCAAATCTATCTCATCGATTACGCGGGCAATGCCAGTGCTATAAAGACTGATTTGATGGATAACCTGATATGGGATAATCTTCGATCAGTCCAGGACGGTCAGCTCTACGCTTTTGGCTATGATTTCTATAGTTGGGACCAACCTGACACCCGTTGGATTCTAGGATTGCAGTGGATGGCGACCAAAATCCATCCGGATCTAACCGGGGAAATTGATATTATGGAGGAAGTAATCGCGTTCTACACAACCCTGTACAATCTGGATACTGAGGTGATCGATCTGGAGATCCTGCCAAACCTAACAGGAGATCTTCCCTGATTATCAGGCAATGAGAAAAAAAGAATTCTCAAGGATATTTGGATTACTCGGATTAGGGATCTTGATCCTGTTGTTGGGATCGGTTTTTATTGGTCGTTACCCTGAACCGTACTGGATGCCCCCGGGGCTGCTCTCCAAGGATCAACTGGCTCGCCAACTGGTTTTGAATTTACGGCTGCCGCGTTTGCTGACAGCGTTTCTTTTGGGTATGATTCTGTCAGCAACCGGTGCTGTGTTGCAAATGATCTTCAGGAATCCCCTGGTAGAACCGGGTTTTCTGGGAGTATCCCAAGGGGCTGCCTTTGGTGCTGCAGTCAGTATTCTCTGGCTCCATCGCCATCCGCTGGTGATTGAACTCAGCGCCACATTCTTTGGTCTGCTGGCATTAATAACCTCGTATCTGCTCTCCACCCGAATCCGCTATGGCGGCTGGGTTCTGCGCCTGATTTTGTCCGGGGTGGCTGTGTCTGCTCTATTTTCGGCCGGGGTCGGCGTTTTAAAATATATCGCGGACCCGCTGACTGAACTGCCGGAACTCACCTTCTGGCTGCTTGGCGGTCTGTACAGTGTAACCTGGCGGGATTTACTCTTTGTCCTGCCTTTTGCTTTAACCGGTATTGTGGTCGTGTATGCTATGCGCTGGCGAGTAAACCTGCTTTCCTTAAATGATGATGCGGCATTTTCCCTGGGAGCTTCACTGACCCGGGAACGGGTCATCCTGCTGCTGGTAACCATCTCTGCCACGGCAGCACTCACCGCAATCAGCGGTGTGATTGGTTGGGTGGGATTGATCATCCCCCACATCTCCCGTCGCCTATTTGGCGCCAGCGCGGAAAAATCGATTCCGGCAGCTATGCTGCTTGGTGGCGGATTCACAGTGATTGCCGATGATCTGGCCAGAACGCTGCTTGCCGGGGAAATTCCCTTAGGAATCTTGACTTCCGCGATTGGAGCAGGTCTGTTTATCTACCTCATGATCAGTATGGGTATAAAGGTAAGGCGGGATGGATAAGATCCTCGCTCTCGAAAATATACATTTCCGGTATTCACAGGATGACCCTGTTGTGCTGACTGATTTGTCGCTGGATATTCCCGCGGGGAAGATTACAGCTATCCTGGGACCCAATGGAACCGGGAAAACAACTCTGCTCCATATCCTGCTAGGATTGCTCAAACCTTTTGAAGGCGAGGTAAAAGTTTCTGGAAAATCCCACCGGGAATACTCCAAACGGGATTTAAGCCAGATGATTGGTTTAGTCCCCCAATTTGAAAGCATCCCATTTAATTTCTCGGTTTTTGAATATGTACTTTTGGGGAGATCGCCGTATCTTAAACCTTTCCAGCTTCCCGGGGAGGAGGACGTCAGGATCACCGATAGTGCTTTGGAAGCTGCCGGGATCAGCCATTTATCAGAAAAACCGGTCACCGAAATCAGTGGAGGGGAGCGCCAGCTGGTTCATATTTCCCGCGTTTTAGCGCAGCAAACCCGGATATTGCTGCTTGATGAGCCGACTGCCCATCTGGACCTTGAAAACCAGAACCGGATATTGAAACTTCTAAAAAGAATGTCTTCCGAGGGAATTACTGCGGTTATGACCACCCATGATCCAAATGCGGCTATTTTCGCGGCAAATCACTTTGTATTGATGAACCAGGGGAATATAGCTGCCCAGGGAGATCTAAGCCAGGTGATCACAGCGGAAAATCTTTCCCTGATTTATAGAACGCCTATCCGAGTTGAACAGACCAATGGATATACGATGGTTGTGATGGACAATTCCTGATGAGTTCCGGAAAGATAATCATTCTGACCGGTGAGATCCAATCCGGTAAAACAAGTCTCTGCAAGGAAGTTTCTCTTAAAGCCAAAGAAGCGGGAGTCCAGTTATCCGGCCTTATTTCCCCGGCGGTATTTACGAAAGGAGAAAAAACCGGTATCGATATCATCAACTTGAAAAACGGGGAACGCCGGCGGTTGGCTGTGCTGCGGGATGGGGAACAAACTGGATTGGAAACAAAGCGCTGGTCGTTTTTAAATGAAACCCTCCAATGGGGGAATCAAGTCCTGGAAAATGTGGTTCCCTGCGATCTCTTAATTGTGGATGAATTAGGTCCGCTTGAATTTGACAGGGGAAAAGGCTGGGTCTCCGGACTGAAAGCTGTGGATAGTGGAGAGTACCAGGTAGCACTGCTTGTCATTAGACAATCCCTGATAGATAAGGCAACTTCTCGCTGGAATCAGAATATATCCCGGATCATCGATTTGAGTGATCCTCAATCCGCCCAAATCTCCGGTGATACCCTCTTTTCCAGTCTGGAAATCCAAAGCTAATAAATGCCCTTAAATCTCTCCTGTTCTTTCTTTCCACACGGTATAATAGGGAAACAAAGTGATATTTACCTGGAGGACTAGTCATGTTTTCGCAACTTGGACCTTTGGAATTAGGGATAATACTGGTGATTGTTATCATTGTCTTTGGTGTGGGCCGGATCAGAAAAATCGGCGGCGAATTAGGCGGCGGTATTAAAGCTTTTAAGGAAGGCTTGCAGGGCGATGATGAAGAGGAAGCTGACCAGGAAGAAGAATCCTGACTCAGTCACCAGATAAGTAATAAATCTCCGAAACCAAGCATACCAAAGCTTTCGGCGGAATGAAAAAACAAGAAGGAACGTTGGATGTCATGAACCGCTGCATATTAAAGCGGTTCTTTGGTTGATAACCCGGGTCGAATGGAGCATGCTGGATTGGGATTAACGTAACGACAGAAGAACCTTCGATGAGGAATATGGGAAGAATTAAAACATTTTTCCGTAAGGTCACAAAACCCTTTCAGGTGATTGGAAAATGGATTTCGAGTCCAATCAGGAGGACCAGAGATTTTTTCCTGGAAGAGCCGGGTGATGCACCTATGGCGGAAAGCCTGCAACTGGCATTTGAAGAACCGGAAAGTTTTCTGGAGCATGTCGGTGCATTAAGGAAACATTTGATGCGCTCCCTGGCGGTATTGCTGGTTTTTGTAGTTATTTGTTTTGCATTTCTACCAGAGCTACTGGAGTTTATCTCGCAGCCTATCGGCGGTCTTGAGAAGCTGACTGCCGTTGATGTCACGGAGCCGATCGGTGTTGGTATGCGGATTGTGTTATTAGCGGCTTTTTCAGCTGCGCTGCCTTATATCATGTTTGAGGTTTTTCTCTTTGTCGCCCCTGCCCTATCCCGGAGAGCGCGCCTGATTGGTCTTCTGTCTATCCCCCTGGTGGTGATTTTTTTCTTCGGCGGGATGGCTTTTGCTTTCAAACTGATTCTACCTACCGGTCTACCTGTTCTGATATATTTCTTGGATATTGAGACCCAAATCAGACCTTCTTCTTATATCCGGTTTGTAACAGGCTTGATGTTCTGGTTTGGGGCAGTGTTCGAATTCCCGCTACTGGCTTATATTCTGACGGTGATGAGGATTCTAACTGCTAACATGTTAATTAGAAACTGGCGTATAGCTGTTGTGGTGATCGCAATTCTTGCAGCAGTGATCACACCAACCATCGACCCGATTAATATGATGCTGGTGATGGTGCCGCTTGTTCTGCTCTACGGTCTGAGCATCCTGCTCTCTCTCCTGGCTGGCGGTAGACGTCGTTCTGAGGCAAAGGCTTGATTTCTCCATCATAATAAATCATCGCAACCCCTGACAACCAAATTCCTTTATTTAATAAACCTTAACCCGGCGACTAACCCTTCGCCTGTGCTCAGGGTGCTACGTAAAGTCGCGGGCTAGGTGATGGAAACCGTCCCAGGGACGGTTTGGAACTTTTGAAAAATGTCAGGGTACTTTATATTAGGACGCTCGCATCTATTTCCCCTAAAGTCCCATGTTGGTAGGACTTAGAATCGGTAGGCCGTGATTTAAATCGCCGGTCAAAAAATGTGATTAATC
>JAUWCZ010000037.1 GCA_030609055.1 Chloroflexota bacterium
CAGATCTTTTTTTGATCTTTGCCAACTGACCCTCTCCGGTTTCTTCAAATGTTGGAAATTCAAGCATGCCCATGAAACCACCGGCAACTGCTTCGGACAAAGTATCCGGGTGCTGATTTATCTGATCAAGTGCATCTGGGAAAGGCAGGCTTGATGCCAGGGCATCTTCAATCGCTGATATCGGCGCAACCACATGGCGTAATTGAGTGGTTCCGTCGGATAGAGAGCTAATCAAGTAAACGTAGCCAATTTTAAGGGACCCTTTGGATACAAGTATTTCCGGTTCTTTTTCCAATTTAATGCGTCCCTTTCTGGCGAATTTTCTGGCTTCTTTCCAAACGATGTCTGGTGATGCCTGAATCTGGATGGTTTTATCAAATACCTCCATTCTTTTACCTCCCATTGATATGACATTATTTAGAATATAGGCTCCCGTGTTAATACCTACATAACTGATCATTCAGGAAGACATATTCTTGGTTTAGGAGCTGATGTGATCAGAGAATTATTCTGTGGGCTGAAATGAATAGCCTGCAATTTGATCTACGCCATTAACGCTGATCAGGATAAGCAACATCTCAACCTCAGATCCATCGCTCATGGTGATAGTGCCTGTCATCGCCACCCCGGTTTCCCCCGTAGTTGTAGTGATTGAGTCAGCTTCATACTCCCAGGTATCAATGGACTCCGGCGGGAAGAGTAACTCCAAAGCCTCAGGGGTACCAAGTTCGTCTTGGACGTCCAGGTTTAGGAGAGCATAAGCAGCATCATAGTCAGAATCCTTGAGGGCTTGCAGGAATTCCTCCCCGGTAGCGGATACAGACTCGATGATATTGTCATAAACATTGCCTATTGCAGGACCCAGCAGGTTCATCAAAAAGACTGCACCCAGGCCAAGAATCGCGATGATGACGACGATGATGATGATTGTTTTTCTTTTTATGATCGCAATCCTCCTATTGAAGATTTAAAAAAATACCAAAATCTACTGGCATTGTTCCTTGATTTTATCCTGTAAACTGGCAGGGGATGGTATTTCTTTACATTCACTTTTGGCGTAAATTTATCATAACATAAAAGGTCCCCTGGAAGAGGAGTGGACTTCAAGATCCCGACTTTGTCCACCAACACGTTGAATGCGCACCCTCAAAGCGGAAGATAATCGTCCCGATTTAAACCGTATCTTTCTTGAAAAACCGGGGTCTCCCTGCCCATCAGTTCCTCCGGAAGGATAGTTAATACTCACCTTCAAAGAGAGCGATCCGCGGATCTGCCTCTGCATACCGAATCCCAATATTCCCCCCTTTGGTTGCATTTTTGTATACCCACCGGTTTACCTCGGAAGACAGTGTATAAGACTCCGATTCTGTATTAAACTGAACTGTAATAAAATACTGGGGTGGGGAGTCCATATCGTGCTTCCCTCGAACATGTTTGTCAACCACATTACCTTGGGTGGATTGATTTCCGCCTTGGTATATTTTACGGGTTGAAGCTCTCAGCTTGCTCCTGCGAAAAAACCAATTCCCAAGGAGATAGAAGGCCCCCATTAGCAGCAGGCTCATCAGTAGAAATTTGATAAATTTTAAGATGGATCTACTATCGGTAAATTGAGAGCCGATCACCTGGTTGTCCGTCGAGTAGATTGAAAATATCCCTATGGCTATACCCAAACCCAAAATCCAGATACAAATCCCGATGATTGATATACAGGTCACGTCACCTTCCCCCACAGGTTTTATCCTTTTTGTAGTCTGAATTTCTTCACCACTGTTCATATATTTCTCTCCACGACAAAGATATATAAGTGTAAAACTAACCGGAATAATTTTCTGTCTCGGATAGTTTACTAGTGAGCTAACTCTCTGAGATTAATAGTTTTTCAAGATAACACCAATACCGATGACAAGAGGCATGTGGCAGCAGCCACCCACAGCGCTGTAGCAACACTGGCAATCACCCGGGCTGTTTTAGCTTTTCCGCGATGTTCCTCGCCTACCTCATGTTCATCGATCAGCTTAATGGCCTGGTTGGCGTAAACAATTGCCAGGGGACAGGCGATCAAGGCAGCAAAACCCGTGGCACTCAAGATAGCATACATCAAGGCACCCTGGGCTTTTTTGGCTATGGTTGCTTCTATTTCATTTTCCGGTTCAATACGTTTTCCAAGCACACGGGAAAGGATCACGGCTAAGATTGCAATTCCAAAGACGACAAAGATCTCCAGAAGAACTGCATAATTAGCAGCCTCTTCACCCAGCAGCAGTGCCATGAGTACTCCGCCAATAAAGGCGGTAGGCAGAGGGAGAATTAATAAAACTCCTATTAATCGGGCAGGCAAACCTTCAATCTGAACCTTCCCGCCGCCGACCAATAATGACGGCACCTTGGCTGATATCAGCGCATAAATACCACCAATCAACATAGCTATTTCCAGGATGAGTAACATGGTTTTTCCTTTGCTTCATCTAATTTTGAAGTGGATATCGGGGAAATTAGTATTGTGATAAGCCTCTCATTCTGTGAACTGACTTCAAACCCCCTTGAAGCCATCCCTGACTTGAGGTTATCCTGCGTTACTGGGACCTGATTAACCTCCTCTTGTATCTCCTTAGGTTTACCATTTTCTCTAAGGGGGATGTCCTGAAACTCATGATTCATAATCTCCTATAAATCATTGCTCCCCCTCGAGCTGGGCGATCCTGGGGTCTTTGGCAGCATATTCAAGCATAACCGTTGATCCGGTCATGCTTGAAAGGTAAAGCTGCTCTTTTACTTTAGCTCTCAGGGTGACTTGATTCTCTGAAGATTCCAATCCCAGGGCTTCAAATTGAACCACAAGAAAATACATCTTTTGATCCGGACCGTCAGGATCCCTATCTATCTTGAAATCCTTTCCAACAACTGTTGCTGAGGTAACCAAAGAAGATCTCTGGAATTTTCTATAGTCAATAGACCTTCTTAAAATAGTTGGAAGAAACAGTAATCCTAAAATAATAAAAAGAGTATCAAGAAAATTAGGAGCAACAGTTTTTGGAACAAAGAGCAAAAGGATGCCGCTAAATAAGAAAATGGATCCCAGAACTATAAGAATGATTTGCATCGGTATCGCTAATAACTCCCTGCGTTTTTGAACATTAACAGGTTTGATAAACATCAAATCCGCAGCGGTCAATGCGATCTGCAGCTCTCCAGAGAGAGAGTAATAGGAATCAAGCTGCCATTCCTTTTCTTTCCATTGGGATATGGCTTCCCTCTCTAAACGAACATCTGGACCAATAACAAAACGGTGATCTGGAAAATTTGGGTGGTGATAAATATTGGCATTCCCTAGATTTTCCACATACCCCCTGGATATTAGCCCTGATTTAAAATCATCAACCGACAAGGTAGGTCTTTTTGTGATCTTATCTGCTGCAAATAATGCTAAATGAAGGTCGCGGGAAATTAAGTACGATTCATTAAGTCGCCAAGTTCCCCCTCTAAGAGAATAGATTTTCTTCTCTACGCGAACAACGGTTTTCAAGATCTTAAAACGAAAATCGGGGAAAATTGGATGATAATACACATTGTTGTTCTCCGAACTGACCTCAAATCCCCGTGAGATCAACTCGGACTTGAACTCATCCAATGACAAATGGACCTGTTTTAGCTCCTCAGGTGTCTCCTTAGGATCGCCATTATTCTTAAAAGGGGATGCGTCGAAACTCATGAGTCAGAAGCTCCCTACGGGTGATTTGGAGTGAGATTATCCAATCAAATTACCGCTCTGCCCTGGTAATAAAATCTTTAGATCTTAAATTCTCCCGACTCGTAAAACAACTCGCCATCCGCATATATCTGGCCGCCATCGCGCATGTCGCAGATCATATCCCAGTGGATGGCGCTATTGTTTACACTTCCCGTGATCGGGTAGCCCTGGCCCAAGGCCATGTGAATCGTCCCCCCGATCTTTTCATCAAAAAGAATCTTTTTGATAAATCGATTAATCATGTGATTGGTACCGATGGCAAACTCACCCAAGTAGCGGGAGCCCTCATCAACATCCAGCATGGTATTTAAGAAATCCTCATTCTTAGAAGCGGTTGCCTTAACAACTTTTCCACCCTCAAAATGCAGTTCAACACCCTCCACCTCATACCCTGAAAGAATTGCCGGATGGGTAAAGCGCACCCAGCCTTGAGCAGAATCCTCCACCGGACCAGTGAAAATCTCTCCGCTGGGCATATTTTGTTTACCATCAGAATTGATAAATTCTCGCCCCTCAACCGACAGGGTTAGTTCAGCATTTGGCCCTTTCACCTGGACTTCTTTTTTTCCTTTCAGCCAATCTACCAACCTCTGCTGCTCATCATGAATTCGCTGCCATTCCTTCACCGGGTCCTCTTGATCGCTGTAGGTGGTGCTGTAAACGTAATCTTCAAACTCCTTTAGACTCATCCCGGCGTCCTGGGCAAAAGCCTGAGTTGGGAATAGCGTACTCACCCGACGCAGCGATCCGGAAGCCATTCTTTCAAAATAGGTGTCAAAGATATCTTTATAGGCCTGGCGGTAGATCCTTACTCGTTGAGGATTAATCTCACTTAAAGCGCGTGTATTAAACTGGCTCTGGATAAAAATTCTGACATCAAAATCCTCATTGAGGGTTTTCCAGAACCGGTCCTGATGCTGAAGCTGATCGTCACTAGCCTCCTCAAAAAAGATCTGGTCAAGTCCTTCATATCCGAGTGCGGGTAAGGGTAAGGTATAGGGTAGCAGGTAGGGATACCCTCCGCGACGCAGCACTTGGCGAACGACCTCGCCCACCAGTGGGGTTGCCGGGGGTTGGGCGATAATTCCTACCAGGTCTTTTTCTTTAACCTCAACGGAATAATTCACCAGGGTCCTGGCCAAATTGGTCATACGGGGGTCTGCCATAACTAACTCTCCTTAGGGATAAAGAAGCAAGGTTGATAATGGATAAAAAAAACAATGCCGAAAGGGTCCTGACATTGTTCTTTGGAAGACGTTAATGATTGGGTAATTAACAAGGGCTTCAGACCTCTATTCGATGTGTGTGTTGATCTTAGCATAACAGAAATGAATACTCAATATCTCTATCATTATTGTGATATGTAAATTGTTACATCAATCAAATGAAATAAATCCAGGACACAGGTTCAGGTATTAGTCTATCGACTCAGGATCTGGTCAATTTGCCGCATTTCCTCCTCGCTTAGGGGGCCAAACTTAATCGCGTTAATATTTTCTTCAACCTGGTCCACTGTTTTGAAACCTGGGATGGGGATGGTCCTGGGATTCCGCGCCCAAATCCACCCCAGCGCACCCTGGGTCAACGTCCTTCCACCGTTGGTCAACACCTCCCGCAGGTCATCCAGCCTCTCAAGGATGGGAACAGCCCATTGATCGTGGAATTTATCGCGATGGCGGTTGTCATTCTCCGGAAATTTCGAATCCACCTTATATTTCCCCGTCAATAATCCTCTTCCCAAGGGACCTCGATTGATACTGGCCAGGTTATATTCTTCACAGACTTCCAGCATCTCAGGCGCATCCATTAACACATTGAGGTTGTGCTGGATGGCAACACAGTTTTCTCCTTCAGCAAAGGTTTGGGCACAATCAAGATCATCCGTACTCCAGCCGTAGCCGCGGATCTTTCCTTCCGCCACCAACTCCTCCAGAATATGGCGGACTTCAACCGCCTCGGCTAAGGGATAAACTCCCATGTGAAACTGGTATAGATCAATGTAATCCGTTTCCAAGCGTCGTAAACTGGCTTCACAATCCTGGCGGATCTTAGTTAATAGCTCCTGGTGATCGGGGTATTCTGAAACTTTTCGGTCGCCTTCATGGATCAGGGTTCCAAATTTGGTGGCGATAATCACCTCGTCACGCCGATCAGCAAAAGCCTGCCCAAGGATTTTTTCGCTATGCCCGGCTCCATAGTTGGGTGCGGTATCAAAAAAGTTAACCCCCAGATCCAGTGCCCGGTTGAGGGATCGGATAGATTCACGGTCATCAATATTCCCCCAACCAAGTTGGGACCCATTTTTCGTCCACGGTCCGCCGATGGCCCAGGTGCCCAGTCCCATCCCATTGATATTAATAAAGTTATTTCCCAGGCTCCGAGTGATCATCAAAACACCTCCTTATGAAAGATAAAACGAATAATTGTTGGTGAGGATTCTCACTATGGTAAAAGAATAATCGAAGTATAGCATAATCGGTAAGGTTGGCAGGGCACTCAAATAAATGGTTCTCTCTTATGCTATAAAAAAGACCCAGATTTAAGAGTATTCTACCCTGATGATATAATGCCAGCATGCTCCCAGAACTGGAACTAGATGATATTTTAAAACTGCGAAAATCCCATCCCTGCGGAGAAGACCGCTGGAAGGTCATCCGCCTGGGTGCGGATATTAAAATTGAATGTCTGGGCTGCGGCCGGCAGGTGATGCTGCCCCGCAGAAAGCTGGCTCGTAGCGTTAAAACCAACCTCTCCAAAGAGGAGAAGGCAGGATGAGCACACTCTACCTGGTGGCCACACCAATCGGAAACCTGGAGGATATAACCTTCCGGGCTGTCCGGATTCTAAAGGAAGTGCCCCTAACAGCCGCGGAAGATACCCGGACCACAAAAATACTCCTGAATCGCTACCAGATTGACACCAAGCTGACTTCCTATCACGATCACAACAAAGAAAGTAAGACTCCGATACTGTTGGATCATCTAAAGACAGAGGATTTGGCATTGGTGTCTGATGCCGGCACCCCGGGGATCAGCGATCCTGGTTTTTTCCTGGTCCAGGCTGCCCTGGCGTCCGGTCACAAGGTGGTCCCTATACCCGGTCCTAGCGCGCCGGTTGCTGCTCTGTCCGCCTCAGGTTTTCCGACGGATAACTTCCTTTACCTGGGCTACCTGCCAAGGAAAAAGAAAGCCCGGCGGGAGCTACTAGAGGATCTCAAAAACCTATCTTGGACACTTGTTTTCCTGGAGACACCCCACCGGCTGATCCAATCACTGGAAGACATGGTTTCCATTCTGGGTGAACGGGAAATTGCAGTGGCCCGGGAGCTGACAAAAATCCACGAGGAAATCTTCCGGGGATCGATCCCAGAAGTCAGTGATCATTACCGGGAGAAAGAACCCAAAGGGGAGATCACCCTGATCGTCTCTGGCAAAATAATAAACGATATTTGGCCGGAGGAAAAGCTGCTCTCTGCTATCCAGGACGGACTCCAAACCGGCAAGCTAAATCCATCCCAGCTTGCAAAATCTCTGTCGGAAGAATCAGGCTGGTCGCGTCGAGATATCTATGATTTAATGCAGGGGTTGCGTGAGTAAGGATAAAGTTTTTTGTTGATAACAAAAAGGGAACCGCTTCCAATGTAAAAATGAAACGGTATCTAATAAATAAAGGTATGTACAATGGATTTAAACAAATATCAAGATTTTCCCAAGTTAGACAGCCAGAATATGCTGGCAGAAATGAACGGTTTACCGGAACAGCTGCTGTCCGCCTGGAAGGAAGCCGAAGCTCTGCCGCTGTCAGATTTCAGTGGAGTCAAGCAGGTACTGATCGCCGGTATGGGCGGATCCGCCATCGGCGCCTCACTACTGAAAGCCTATACGGCACCCCTATCCACGGTGCCAATCGAGGTTCATAGGGACTACGGGCTGCCCGCTTGGGCAGACGGACCGGATACCCTGGTGATCGCATCCTCCCATTCCGGAAACACAGAAGAAACTCTTTCAGCCATGGAGACTGCCCTGGAACGGGGCTGCAGCCTACTGTCCATCTCGACTGGCGGGAAACTTGCTGAACTGGCTGAAAAAAACGGCACCGATCATTGGATATTCAACCATAAAGGACAGCCCCGGGCAGCAGTAGGAT
This sequence comes from Chloroflexota bacterium, assembly GCA_030609055.1. GTDB lineage: Bacteria > Chloroflexota > Anaerolineae > Anaerolineales > UBA11858 > B10-G9. The sequence continues at coordinate 7,898 of JAUWCZ010000037.1, forward strand.
ACTCCTTCTGTTTGCTGTTAAATGTATTCTATCGTTTAAAATTCCTGGCTGATCCCTGGGAGGAAATCCAAGACGCAGTTGCTGAGATGAATAATCAGGTAGGAAGATTGACACCTGAAGTACCGGATCATGACAATCCAGCCAAACGAATGGCTGGTCAGATGATCGATCGCTGGGTGAGTGTCTTCGGGGCGGATTTACTAGCCCCTGTGGCTCGCCGCTGGAAAGGTCAGGTCAGTGAAATCGCCAAAGCCTGGGGTCAGTTTGAAGCCTTACCCGAAGTGGATCACAATACCCTTGCCGGGATAGTCAATCCAGAGGAAGTACTATCAAAAACCATGGTCCTTTTCCTGCAGGCCGAATCCAACCATCCTCGCAACCAGCGTAGAATCGAACTTACCAAAAAGAATTTCATGATCGAAGGCATCAACACGGTTCTGATCAAAGCCAAAGGTGATACCCGCCTGGCCCAGATGTGGACCCTGATCCAGTTTGGAGACTACACGGCCTATTATCTGGCCATGGCTTACGATGTTGATCCCACCCCGGTTGCTTCCATTGAGAATTTAAAACGGGAATTGTAACCGAGCAAAACTATCTAATTCGGGTGTAGAATCATCCCCAAGCGGATGATTCACCCCGGAACAGATTACAGATTCTAATACTCCACCATAAATGACTAAAATTAGAGGTCAGATATTCCTGATTGGATTGATCCTGCTAGTAACCTTTTCTATTACGAAGGTTAGCTGGGCTCAGGGAGATTCAGCAGCTACGGTGATCAATACCATCAATCAACTGCGGTCTCAAAGGGGGTTGGCCCCGCTCAAGTCTCACCCCGCATTAATGCAAATCGCCAAACAGCACAGCCAGTATCAAGCCTCGATCGGTACCTGGACTCATTACAGCGCGGATGGCTCCCGTCCCAAAGACCGGGCATATGCGGCTGGATTTGGCAACGGGGCAACCATTTTTATCTCGGAAAATGTTGCCTATGGGACAAATGCCTCAATCATGGAAATAATTAACGGTCCCTGGAATGATCCGGACCATCACCATACTATGTACAATCCTCAGGCAAAATATATCGGCGCTGGAGTGGCTTACTCCGGTGATCTGGTCTTTTACACAGTGGATACCGGGCACTATGTGGGTGATCCAGCGCCTACTCCGGAATTTCCAGCCGTCTCCAGCACTCCTTCTAGTTCGGTTTTCCCCACCCCGGTTCCTGTGGTTGTTTCCACACCCAACAGTGATGGCTCAGTGATCCATATTGTCGGGGCAGGACAGTCCCTGTGGACCATTGCCGCGGTGTATGAAATATCCCTCGAGCTCTTGAATGAAATTAACCAATTCGAAGGAAATGCCGTCCTGCTGCCGGGAGACCAAATCATCATCCAGCCGTCCTATACCCCCACCCGTACACCAATAGGAGAGCCCAGCGCCACTCTGCCGCCCCGCTTTTCCCATACACCCTCCCTTACACCGGACGGCACACCAATCCACTTTAATCCGACCACCCCAATTCCTACTGAAGACACCCCCATGGAGCCGCGCTTCCAAAGCAGCGCGAAAAACCCCACTGTGATCATTCTCGCTGTGGTCATCTCCGGTGGGACCATGATTGCTGCACTTGTGTTCAGTCTCAGGAAAAAAGAGTAAACAAATCCGGATCCGTTTATCCGTCGCGGAGGATTCCCCCATCCCAGATTAGTTTGCTAACTCCGGTCTCGAGTTTAATCAAGTCCGTAAGCTGTCTCTCCATTTTTATTGGATCTCCAGTAGTCAGGAATCTTGTTTCTCCCGCGTTATCTCCGGCAGTTTTTAGATCAAATTGCTCCAATAAACGACCTGTCTGGCGGGCAATGGCCGGAGCTGGATCTATCACCCGGATCTGATTACCGACAATTTCCCTGATGAGTGGAATTACAAAGGGGTAATGGGTGCAGCCCATCACAATCTCATCTACACCTGCTTCCAGCATGGGCTTTAACGCTTTCTCAAGAATCTCACGGGTCTCCGGGTGGTCAATCTTGCTCTCTTCAATTTGATCTACCAGGCCAGGGCAGGTATCCTGCAGGATCTTTACACCCCGGGCGAAGCGTTCCACAGTAGAGGCGTACAACTCTCCCTGGAAAGTTGCCGGTGTGGCCAAAACCCCCACTACACCGCTGCTGGTGTTTTCAGCAGCCGGTTTTACCGCCGGTTCCAAACCCACAAACGGGAGATCTGGGAATTTTTTCCGCAATTCAGTTAAGCCGACCGCCGAAGCCGTATTGCAGGCCACGACGATCAATTTTGCTTCGCGGCCCAGTAAATAGCGGGTAATCCCTTCTGAATATCCAAGCACCTCATAGCGGGAGCGGTTTCCATAGGGGACATGAGCTTGATCGGCAATATAGATCAGATTCTCAGCAGGGTATCCACCCTGAATTTCCCGCAGCACGGATAATCCACCCACGCCGGAATCAAAAATCCCAATCGGTCGCTGGTGTTTATTTTTGCGCATCATATTTCCTCAGGGAATACTCTCCAGGTAATCAGTTGCTTCCTCCTGGAAAACTCCCCAGGCTTCCTTGGGAGTACCATCCATTTCCCGCAGTCCCATATAGTTCAGAAAATCAACAAAAACTGACATAAATGCTTCGTCTTCTGCCAGGTCCGGGCGATTGGGAATAAAGGATAAGGCAGACACGTAGGAGTTTTCCGGTTTGTGATCATGGAGAGCAAACCAGGACAGGAACTCAATTCGTTCCCGGTGTTGAGCTAAAAGCCGGAAGGCTTCCTGGAGGAATTCAGCCTGGTCGGCCTGGCTGCCTTCCAGGTTTTCAGCTGTATTCCAACCGATCTCCACTATTGCGACCGGTGTTTCCCCTGCCAGATCCAGGATGCGATCCAGGTAGTCTTCCAGCTCGGAAGGCTCTCGGTTAAATCGGAATTCAGAATTATAGATATAGAGAGTGAGCGGTAAAAAATCACCCAAATTCAACCGCTCGATGATATCCACAGATTTGGTAGTCTCCGCGTCATGATAAGCAAAGGTCATCCCCACTTTAACATCCGGATGCTGCTCTTCGATAGCTCTTTTCACTTCCAGAAAAAAAGTTTGGTATGAATCGATTTCATAGCGATGGGTTACAAAATAATCATTCACTTCATTGCCGATGCTTAGATATGTGACCGGGTAGCGGTCAAGCACATCAAGGATAAAAGTCGTGAACCGTTGGATGAATTCCGGGTCATCGAATTCCTTATCCGCCAGATCTTCCGGGATCGATCCCCTTACCGCAGTATGGATCACGTTTACCACCAGAGAGATTTCAAATCCTTCCTGGATTCTATAGCCCATCAGGAAATCTTGCCACTCCCAGAAACGTTCGCCGGGAGCAGGTTCGATTTCGCCCCACTGCAGATAGGTGTGTACAACCTGGACTCCGTTCTCCTTGGCCATACGCAAGGCTGGATAAAAACCTGTCAGGGGATCATCCTGGGCTGGATTCACCATCATACCGATTTTCCCTGTCTCCAGGTCAGGAACCTGAATGGGATCCTGACAGCTAGAGGATTCGAGCACCACCTGAAACAATTCGGCATTTTTAACCGTATCTATCCCGCCAGTGATGACAGCATAGGTATAGCCCTGACAATAATCCAGAATTGCCTGCAGGCGCATGGTCTGGTTGTTCTCCCGAAAGGTGATCTCAAAAAACGGTTTACCAATCAGTTCTCCTTCCTGAACCAGATATGCGTCCGGATTCTCCTCAATGAAGGAGCGGAATTGATTTGAGAATATCCCAGGTATATGCTGATAGCGGTTAATGGAGATAAATTGTCCATCCTGAGCTACGCCGAAGATCGATTCTGAATCGCGTTCAAAACTTTCTGGCCAGTCAGGGACAGCAGCCTGAAAATACCCATCCCGGTAGATCTTGAGGGTAGGTACAGGAAGGGTTGGAGTCGGCTCCGGATCACCATCACAACCATTGAGCAGGATGGCAAACAGGAAGAAAAGAATCCATAGTTTGGTTTTCATGGCCTCATTATACTCAGGTTTAATCCCTGGATGGGGAGTTCCCTTTAAACCAAAAAGGGCCCAGTAAATTAAACTGCGCCCTGGTGGCTTATTGTCGCAGAACAACTAAGAAGTAAATTTCTGCCGAAGTTTGGCTTTTTTACCGCTACGGTCTCGCAGGAAATACAACCGGGACCTTCGAGTAAATCCTCTGCTCTGTACTGTCACTTTATCAATGATCGGGGATCGGGTCAGGAAAGATCTTTCCACACCGATACCATTGCTGGCAATCCTTCTAACGGTAAAACTTTCGCTATTTCCGGTGCCGTGTATCCGGATCACAGTGCCTTTAAACTGCTGGATCCGTTCATTTTCGCCTTCTTTTATGCGTACAAAAACTGTCACAGTATCCCCGGCTCGAAGATCAGGGATATTGGGATTTTTTTGTGTTTCCAATGCTTTGATCAGCTCATCCATTATAATTTTCCTTCATAAATTCCATTTCAAAACACACACGGCTGATGATTATAACATGCAGGGTATGATTTGAGAAGGAAGATCACCGAATCCCCGGAAATGACCAGTCTAAACTCGAAAAGGGGATTTCTGGGTATCTTCAATCCGGATGACAACCTCAGGGCTCTGGAAAGGATTCCTGTAATGGGGCAAGAGCTTCAGCGGGTTCAACCTGATCTTTCAAAACAGCCACAACCGCGTCCCGGACCTCAGGTCCCAGGGCAGATAGAGTCTCAAGATCCGGTATCAGCACAGCCGAGGGAAGCAGCTGCTGTAAAGTGGAATAATAAGATACCTCGGACCAGTTTTCCATCCCTGATGGTCTAACGGGGAGATAACCAGCTTCCACCGACCAGGTGGAGAGAAAACTATCAGCAATGAGGAATTCTACTAGCTCCACAGCGACCGCTTCTGTCTCAGAATTTGAAGGGATAACACACCATACCCAGCCGTCCGCATAGGTAAACGGCTTCCCCTCTTTTGTCGGCAGTGCAGCCAGGGTGGTATTGGGCGCATCGGCATTCAGATAGGTTGAACTCCAGGTAAGGGCTAGCGTTGATTGGCGTTCCTGGTAGGAATCCCAAGCTTGCTGATCGGTTTCAAATTGGGTCAACCAGTAAGGCATCACACTGGCAGCTTGCGCCTGTTGGTAATAAGTCAATATCTCCAGGAAAGGTTCTTCCTCCACGACGGGTTCCCCACTGGAATTCACCAATTCTCCCTTCAGACTTTGAACCAGAGCCAGGGTAACCAATGCTTGGGGATCTGATGCCGGGAAAGCAAGTGCTTTTTGGGTAGTTAAAACAGAATCCCAATCTGGGGGAGGGGATTCTTCAGTATCATTTTTATAAGCCAGAACCAGGGCATCACCTGCGAAGGGGATTCCTGCGGTCTGGTCTTCCGCCCGGGCCAGATCCTGAGCATAGCTAAACCAATCATTTTCGTCCATCACTGCGGTTAATTCACCCAGGGGTATGATCAAACCTTCGTTAAAAGCCTGTTCCATCAGCAGTCGGGGTAAGGCAACCAGATCCGGTAGGATGATAGGTGCTGCAGCCCGGGTTGTCCGGAGCATTTCCAGCAACCCATATTCACCAGAAAGTTCCTTCACCCGAACCTGAATATCCGTTTGCGGTCTTCGCAAGGAAAATTCATCCAGCCGGGATAAAAACAAATTTCCGGCAGTTGATCCATCGGTGGGATCAAAACCCGGCGGAACCCAGACAATCAAGGTCTTGGACCCCACAAGCGGCTGGCTGGGAGTAGGTGAAGATTCCGGGGTAGGTGAAGCCAGAGATCCAGGGAGGACTTCCGTGGGGGTATTTGGGGAAATCAATTCCTGCAGATCTACTAAATTACAAGAGGTAACCACTGTTAGGACCACGATCAGGATGCCAAAACCCAGCAAGAGTGTCACCGGTGTGATCCTTCGACTATATGTCTCTGTTGTGTCCATTTTATTCAATTCCTTCAAAGGAAACCAATTAAACCACAAATTTTTCCAGTAGGAAATGATCTGATATGGATTTTACAAATCTGATAAAGTGTTAGCTTATACGTGCAATATCCTATCAATATTGCAATAGGGTTAAAGAAACCAGAAAAAAAGAATAAAAGGGAAAATCTACCAGGTTATATCATTCCGGTGTTGCAGTAGGCAGTTCAGTTGTGGCTGTGGGAAACTCGGTTTCCGTCGCAGTCCCTGTGGGGGTGAATGTGTCTGTCGGCTCAGGTGTCCAACTTAGTGTGGGAGTTCTAGATGGTTTTGGCGAGGATGTAGAGGTCGGGGTGATGGTAGCGGTGAGTGTGGGTGTGAAAGTTGGATACCTGGTGGGTATGATTTGCCTGGGTGTATTTGTTATAAAAGGCGCGGGGGTATAGGTTGCTGTGTGAGTAACACTCAGGGTCTCCTGCGGTTCGACCCTGCGTTTGATTTTAACAAAGGCATATCCCAATCCATAACAGGGAAGTGTGACTCCGATCAACAATATAAAAATAAATTGCAGGCGTTGTTGTTTTTGATTAGGATTGGGCATAATAAGCACTTTCAGACTGTTTGGATCTCTATTATCCTTTGAATAGAAAAAATTCCTGATTTGATTACTTACAACATTGGTAATGTATAATCGTATATTATATTGTAATATTTTAGAATGGAACGGAAGAAAACGGCTGCCCTGGCAATAAACTATACTCACCGAAACAAATTATGGCCATCCCACTCCACATAAACTCCCTCCTATTTGACCTGGACGGCACATTAACTATCAAGCACCCCTCCTCTTTGGATGTCTTATTTACCATCCTGGATGAACATCAAATCCCCATCATGGCATCTGCTCACCGGACCGCAAGCCAATTTATTTACCAATACTGGGCTAAGTCAGACCAGGTCGCCCAGGACCTGGAGATGTATGGTGAGTTCACGGATGAATTCTGGATCCACTACCTGAAGCGTAAATTATGGGCAGCCGGACTGACTGAACTCCAGGCGACGGATCTGGCTCCTGTACTGCATCCTGAGCTTGAAGAAAGACATCAGCCGGAAAAACTAGTCCCTGAGAATGTAAAGCCCACTTTAAAAGCACTGCGCGGTCAGGGATATATCATGGGTATAGTAAGCAACCGTTCCACATCACTTGAAGAAGAAATGGACAGATTGGGATTCCTGCCCTATTTTGATTTTTGGTTTACTGCGGCAGAGGTTAATTCCTGGAAGCCTGATCCGGGGATTTTTGAACACGCTCTTTATCTGGCGGGAGACAGCCCCGAGGCAACAGCTTATATCGGGGATAACTACTATACAGATGTCCTGGGTGCCCAGGGAGTTGGCATCTATCCTATTTTGTACGACCCCCGAAATGTTTTCCCTGAGGCGGAGTGCCAGGTGATCACCAGTATCAGTAATCTGGTAGCACAGATATAAATTGATACTTAATCTTCCTGGAGGGGGAACAGAAGGCAACTCCGATTGTAAATCTCATTTTTCCATGATCAAAGTCTGGGTCGGATAAGCAAACTCGATACTTTCTTTCTCAAAACGCTGAACTATTTCCAGATTAATGGTTTGCTGGAGATCCAGATATGATACATAGGTCGGGTCGAGCACATAATAGACAATTGAAAAATTGAGGGAGTAATCCCCCATCGATTTAAAATGAGCCCGGTCAAACTGCACATTCTCCAGTGGAGATATGATTTCTTCCACAATCCCTGGTATTTTTTTGAGCTTTTCCACCTCAGTGTCATATCTGATACCAATCGAAAATGAGATGCGGCGTTTTTCCAGTCGTTTATAGTTCCGGATTCGGCTGTTTAGTAAATCCGAATTGGAAAATATCAGCTCTTCCCCGGAGAGACTGCGGATGCGGGTGCTTTTTAAGCCTATGTCCTCTATATCCCCTTCAAAATCATCCACCACTACAAAGTCACCGATCGCAAAAGGTTTGTCCAGGGCAATGGTGAGGCACCCGAATAAATCGGCCAGGATATTTTGAACTGCCAGGGCAACGGCGATGCCGCCGATTCCCAGGCTGGCAACAAGGCTGCTGATTTCTACATTTAAATTATCCAGGATAACCAAAGATAAGATTACCCAGATGACAATATTTCCAATTATACCCAGGGCGTCTAGCGTGGTGGCTTCCTCGCCGTGATCTTCCTCAACTTTTGAAGCAACCCCCCGGTTAACATAATAGGAGATTAATCCCATGCCCCAGAAACCGACCTGCATGGTAAGCAGAATCCGGATTCCCTTGTTTAACCCCAGCTGAACTTCCGCCGGCAGGGTTAAAACCAGAGATCCTATATAAATCCCCAAACCCAAAAAGGTGAACCAGCGGGTTTGTTTCAGCATGGGAATCATGAAATTATCCAGCTCTGTTTTGGATTCTTTGATCAGTCGAACCAGACGATTTTTAATGATCTGTTTGAAGAGCGCCAATAACAAAAACACCCCCAACAGAACCCCGATTGCTATCAGCCAATTCTGAAGAGAATTATCAAAGAATTTAGTTTGTAATAGATCCATTTAATCCCTTCCTTGTCCCTCTGGTTTGCCGATTTTTCACTGATTCACACCTGCTGAAACCAGGGAGTCTATTTGTACTCTAAGAGCGATTTTCACTCATCCATTGGGCTGCAAAATCTACCAGGTTCCGTTGGGGAATAAACTCCCCCTGGGCGTTTCCAACCTTTCCGATCTGGAGCACACCGTCTGATTCTTGGTATGCTTTCCCAATTTCTTCAAAATCATCCGTGTTTTCCTCAAATTCTCTGATCTTCATCCAGCGGCGGACTCCATCCTGGCTAATTGGACCTCCCTGTTGGATTTCATTTTTCCCTGGAAAATCCGCTCTGTATTCAGCCAGGTGCAGACTGGTATTGTTCTCATGACCCACTCCCAGCAGTAAAATCCAGCCCCCTAGATCGTAGATACGAGCCAGCGGGGACTGTTCTCCCAATCCGAAATCGAGCCCGTGGTTCCGGGTGATGAACTCTGCCTCTTTTCCATGGGCTGAAAATGAAACATGGGGATGGTCACTTCGGATTACATCAGGATGATTACGAAATGTTTCCGGGATTCTCCCCATCCCTCGGGTGGGGGTGAGATCAGGGTCATAAGCCGGCATAGTTTGGCGGATGGTTTCCTGCCAATCCTCCGGTACCGGGGGATTCTCCCACCTTACTGGATCGGATAAATCACCGGAGTGGGTGGGCATAACCAGGGTTCCCTCAGGTCCCAGGACTTCCTCCAGAGCCAGGATGACAGCTACCGGTCCCCCGCTGACCCATCCCAACGCCCTGAGGGAGGAATGTGCCAGCAGCACCATGCCCGGAGCTACTCCCAGCTGCAGCAGGTCTTCTTTTAAGGAATCCAGCGTTATCGGTCCATTTGGAGTGTTTTTTATGATGTCTGATTCGCTCATCAATTTCCTTGTAGATAATTCCTCACAAATCATACCAGATTTATCCCGGCTAATCTCCGGTACCGCACTTCTGTAAAAAAGAAATCGGGTATGATAAGTACCATAATATCAACAGTCAAATAAAACAATCCAATTAAATCTGGATAAGTGAATAATTTCCGAGAGGTTTATATATGTCGATGCAGGGAAAACGCTGTCTGATCACCGGTGCTACCTCAGGTTTGGGAGAAGTCACCGCCCTGGCACTGGCCCAAATGGGTGCGGAAGTAATCATCGTCAGCCGCAGGGAGGAGAAATGCCGGCGGACAGTCGAAATTATTCGGGATCAAACCGGAAATCCCGCTGTGGATTATTTCAGGGCAAATTTATCTTCGCAGAATGAAATACGTGATTTAGCAGGAGCGGTCAAAAAAAAATACGCCCGGCTGGATGTTCTGGTTAATAACGCCGGCGGTTTCTTCTGGGGTAGACGGGAAAGCGTGGATGGGATAGAAATGACTTTTGCCCTAAACCACTTGAATTATTTCTTGTTAACCCACCTGCTACTGGAGATTCTTGAGAAAAGTTCTTCCGCCCGGATTGTTAATGTTTCCTCCGGAGGTCACAACAACCAAGAAATTGATTTTGGAAACCTGCAATTGGAGCAAAATTATATCCACTTTACCGCTTACGGAAAATCCAAACTGGCCAATCTGTATTTCACTTACGAATTGGACCGGCGTTTATATGGGAAACCTATTACTGTTAATGCAGTAAATCCGGGTTATACAGCATCGAATATCGCTCGGGAAGGAAATCTATTCGGATGGATCTTCATGCCGCTGACCAGGATCATTGCCAATTCAACAGAAAAAGGTGCCGAAACCATCATCTACCTGGCAAGTTCAGAAGAAGTTGAGGGAATTTCGGGTAATTATTATCAAGATAAAAAAGCCATACCGTCTTCCCCAACCAGTTATGAAGTTGAAACTGCCAAACAGCTTTGGTATATTAGTGAACAATTAACTGGATTGAATTGAGGGGTTATTTGGAATAACGGAGACAAATGGATTTTTCTACAACCACAATCTTAGTATTAGCTATTCTCTTCCTGTCTACATTTATACGATCTGCATTAGGATTTGGCGATGCATTAATCGCAATGCCCCTTCTAGCTCTGGTGGTAGGTATAAAAGTAGCTACTCCCCTGGTCGCAATGGGTGCATCGACAATCGCCCTCACGATTCTTCTTAAAGCATGGCGAAAAGTGGAAATCAAAGCTGCTTGGCGTCTGGTCCTTTCAACCTGGATTGGAATCCCAATTGGAATTTTTTTCCTGAAAGCAGCCCCAGAATTACTCGTAAAATCTCTCCTGGGAATCCTCATAATGGGTTTTGGACTATACAACTTATTTGTTCCCAATCTGCCGAAATTACTCACCGAAAAATGGGCTTTGATAACGGGCCTAATTGCCGGAATATTAGGTGGGGCATATAACACAAACGGACCACCGGTAGTTATCTATGGTATTTTACGCAGATGGGATCCTGAAAAATTCCGGGCAACCTTGCAGGGATATTTTCTACCCACAGGTGGTGCTATCTTAGTTAGTCATGCTATTGCAGGGATGTGGACTTCACAAGTAGTCCACTTATATGGATATAGTTTGCCAATCATCATCGTAGCGGTTCTGATTGGTGAAAAAGTAAACCAAATCATACCCCAGGGAAGATTTGATAAAATCATTTATGGTTTTTTAGTCCTGATCGGATTGCTTCTTCTCATCCGCTAATCTAATCCCCCAACCTGAAATCATTTCCGAGTCCAATTAAAAATCTCCCTCTCAAACTTTTTAGAGGGAGATTTGGATTGATCTTACGCGAAATCAATTTAATGTTGTAAGATCTGAGACAAGAATAATTTCGTACGGTCTTCTTGCGGGTTATTATAAATATCCTCTGGTGTACCACTTTCTACTATCAGCCCTTCATCGAAAAAGTACATTCGATCAGATACTGCCCGGGCGAATCCCATTTCGTGAGTCACTACGATCATGGTCATACCAGATTCAGCAAGGTCAGTCATGGTATCGAGAACTTCCTTGATCATTTCTGGATCGAGGGCTGAAGTAGGTTCGTCAAACAACATTATCTTAGGCTGCATGGCGAGAGCACGAGCCATGGCGACTCGTTGTTGTTGACCCCCTGAAAGCTGTGCGGGGTGTTTATGTGCTTGTTCGGGGATTCCCACTCTATGGAGTAGTTGAGTGGCAATCTCTTCAGCTTTTTCTTTAGACCACTTTCGGACTTGAATCGGAGCCAGGGTAATATTCTGCATCACCGTCAGATGAGGAAATAGGTTGAATTGTTGAAAGACCATCCCTGTCTCCATACGCACCTTTTCTATGTTGTCAACGTTTCGAGAGAGTTCGATACCATCAACGATGATTTCCCCCTTTTGGTGTTCTTCCAAACGGTTTATTGTTCGGATAAATGTAGATTTCCCAGAACCGGATGGTCCGAAGATAACAATTACCTCCCCTTTTTTGACTTCCATATTAATCCCTTTTAATGCATGAAAATTTCCATAGTATTTATGGACATCCCGGCAGATAATGATAGGTTGATTGTTATCCTGATCACTCATTAATTTCTCCCAATTCGTAGGCACCTATCATAGGTGTATACCCTTTGTGGACAAGGGACTATTTTCAGACTCTGAATTTCCGAATTCATCTAATAGACGCACACATTTTACCTTAAAGATCGAAATGCATCGGTTTATGTGGAAATATTTCCTTGAATTATTTTCCCCCAACCTTTTCTTTTTTAACATCCGCGACCAACGCCTTTGTGATATCAATTAATGCCTGTGGAGATAATGTGATATCTAAGCCGCGTTGTCCTCCAGAAATATATATTTCTTCCAACATCAGGGCGGAACTATCAATTATGGTCTGGAATCCTCGGTTCATCAGTGCGAGT
>JAUWCZ010000060.1 GCA_030609055.1 Chloroflexota bacterium
AGCAGCCCATTCCAAATCTGGTTCTGTCCAACAGCATTCGCTCGGCAACGGTTGGATTGACCAAAACTCTGGCTTTAGAGTTAGGATCGGAAGGAATCCGATTCAATTCAATTCTTCCCGGCTGGACAGAGACGGAGAGAGTTCATGAATTGATGCAGAACAGGGCAGAAGAAAATGGAACAACAATCGAAGAAGAAATCAAAAAAATTGCCGCCGCCAGTCCATTAGGTAGAATGGGCACACCGGAAGAGTTCGGTAAGGCAGCTGCATTTTTACTCTCCCCGGCAGCCTCCTATATCACAGGGGTTATGCTTACCGTGGATGGCGGTATGTATAAAGGAACAGTCTGAAAGTAAGTTACAGGGAGAAATGTTGGAATGTTTGAAAGTTGGTAAGTTGGATAATTATCGACTGAAATACCGGATTGAATATTGGTATCTCTTCCTTAATTAAACAGAGGCTGATCCACTTGATCAGCCTCTTTGATTGTAATGCCCAAATCCTACTGCAAACGTAAAATTGTCTTCGCTTCCGCCCATAACTCTTCCAAACTGTAGTAATCCCTCCGGTCGGGAGAGAAAATATGGAGAATTACATCTCCAAAATCCGCCAGCATCCAACCGGCTACAGCCTCCCCTTCGACCCGCGGATTCAGTTTATACTCCTTCTTTACTTCATCCAACACTTCGTTCATAAGAGCTTTCACCATTCGAGTACTGCTTCCTGAACATATCACAAAATAATCAGCCAATACTGATAATTCTTGTATATTCAATAAATGAATATCTACCCCCTGTTTGTCATCTAAAACCCGGATTATGAAATCCGCAAATTTTTTTGTTTCCAGAACTCACCTCACATCCTAGTTACGATACAATAACCTGACCATCCTGATCAACCAGGGGAGCTGAATAAAGACAGGTATATTGAGCACCTTCCGGGCGAAGATCGCTTCGGTAAAGGTGGACCGCCTCAATACGGGCAACTCCAATAAACCCTACCTGGAACTCATGCAGTACATTGCCAACCTTTCGCACGTCCCGCGCAGAAGCTTTTCGCGATATTCTCCCCAGTGTTAAATGGGGTGTAAAGTCATATTTATCATAGTTGTAACCCAATCGAGCTACACCATCTTCAATCCCTCTCCTCAAATCAAATAATTCTGTGGGCGCTTCTACGCCAATCCAAATCACCCGGGGATGGCGCATTTTGGGGAAGGCACCAATGCCCCCAATACCAATCTCCATTGCCTGCCGTTTAGCGGCTTCGGAATAAAGAATCTTCTCCACCATGCTGATATTTTCATTAGAGATATCCCCCAGGAACTTTAAGGTTAAATGCATTTTCTGGTGATTAACCCACCGGACTGGAGTATCGGGGAGTTTTTCCTGAAGCTGGGCAGTCACCTGCCCCAGCGCCTCTAGAACACCGGGGGGTAAATCAACAGCAATAAAGGTCCGTATGACATCAGCAGCCATAGTCTCTCACTTGTTCTCGATAGAAGAGCAGGACTTTAATTTTCTCCAGGGTAGTGCTCCCCTGGGCTTCGAAAACCGGATTTATATCTATTCTATTCACTACTGGATGGAATGATAGCCATTACTATTGTCAGATTAAACCTCTTATAGAAATTGTACTATAAATGGGATCGGAGATTGACCACCCATACCATAATTTCACCAGGATGAGTTCAAGAACATTTTGGAGGAGTTATTCCCAATCCGATCTCAACGCCTGATAATCTTCTGGTGTATCGATATCTATTTGTATTCGATTATCATCCCAGGGTACAGCATGGGAAGCATGGGAGTTGAATAAGGTCCGACCCCCACTGTCACCAGTGATTGATTTCAAATCCTGAAAAACCTTCCGATCGAAAAGAACAGGATTTGCCCTTTCACCATTCACTTCAGGGAAAATTATTGGTCCCTGGTTGACTGAGTGTGTTTTTCGAAGTCTGATAATAAGCTCTGGAGGGATAAAAGGTTGATCAACCAGCAGAAAAACCGCTGCCCCCACATCCTCTGGGAGTGCCTCAATCCCGGTTCTCACAGAAGAGCTTTGTCCCTTTTCCCAATCTGGATTATGAATAGGATGGACTGGTAGATCCTGCAATACCGGAGTGATTGCTTCCTGATCTGCTCCTGTTATTACTATCACCGGATTGAGCCCAGCTTTGATTGCAATCCCAACCACATGCTTCACCAAAGGTTCTCCTTTCCAATCCAGGAGCTGTTTTGAGGTCCCAAACCGGCTCGCCCCGCCCGCAGCTAAGACCACACCAGCAATCCGCTCATGAAGCTCGAGAAGCATTTGATCTTCAAGAACTGCAAATCCTATTGCGTGATAATGATCCAAGATAATGTCCAAATGATCATTAAACACTCTCCAATTAGGAAAACTATCAATTTGGTTAATCAGCAGGATCTTTCGGGCTTTTGATGGGATATTCTTCAATCCCCCTTGAGAGGAGGTTAAGGCAGTTACCAGATGGTGACTGCTCAATTCTGTTCCTATTGGTATGTCTACCAGTTTTGAAAATAATTCGGGGCGATGGACCCATTTATCATTCAGCTGCTTTCCTAAACCAGATAAACCAACCAGGACTATAACCGTATCGACAAAATCAGGTATAGGAGGTTCATGATCTGCCGGCGCCTTAATAGGCAACTGACGCGCTCCATCGGCTTCAATCAGCAGGGGACATTCCCATAATTCGGCTAATTCAACCAATTTGATTAGGATATCGTCTCCAGGTCCTTTAACCCGGTTGGTTTCTACCAGGGGACCAGTAAATAGCAGAACTTTTCCATCAAGATTTTCTCCCTTGGTAGGCAGGTCTCCTTCATTATTAACTGTAATGTGCTGATCCACCAGCTGGAGCTGATCCAGGGCTAAGTGAGTGGTTGTAGTCAAGATCACTCTGGTTCCATAATCCCGGGCAAGCTGAATCATTGCCGTAGTTTTCCCACCTGATCCCACCAGAGCAGCTTTTGTGGTTTTGGTTAACCGAAATGCATTTACAAGATTCATAAACTTGACCTCAAATCTGGGAAGGAAAGGATGGCTTCCAGCACACCCCCTCCGATAGCCCGTGATTTATCGGACACAAATCTTACTAAATTTGGATCATCTCGGGGATCTACATCGCCAATTTTTTGACCGGCACTCACCTGGGTACCTCCTCTTATCAATCCACGCAGAAACCCATCAAAAGGGGCCAGCACTTCGTCTTCTCCAATAACTGCAATCAGAGAGCCACCTTTTAATCGTTCCCCGATCTCAGCCTGAGGTGAAAGAGTTCCAGCAATAGGCGCCCTTAGTACTCGTTCAGAACGGTATCCCAGGATTTCCCCCGGAGATCCAGTGTTCGGTTCCGGGGTGCCCTGCCAGATCACTCGACCCAGGTTGTGACCGCGGTTAGTTTCTACAACAGCATGACAGTTTTCGCCCGCTACAAATCCGGGACCCAAACCAATCACCAGGACAGCCATTTCTTTCCCCTCCCGGGAAGGTTCTTTCCTCATTCGCGCATCAACCAATACTTCAGGTTTAACCTTAGTTAGAAAGGACAAATCCGGATCGACAAGTACTGGAATATGACCGGACTCGAACACTGCCTCAAGACTAGATAAATCATGAATAAGCTCACCGGTAATATCTTCTACCAGAACCATCCCCTCGTGAACAGCCTCTGCAAAGGACACTGTCCGCCGGACAACCAGAGGTTGTGGCAATTCAGTTATCAGAACCCGGAAACCAGATCGGTACAGCCTCACTGCCACACCGCTCGCAAGGTCCCCGCCACCGCGGATAATAACCAGCATAAGAATTCTCCCTTCAACATTACCGCTACACTAATTTTAGCATGAGCTGCTTTTGTTTTGCGGTGACAAAATCGGTGTGAGATGCATAATCTTATGAAAACAAACCGGTTTCTTCAGAGGAAACCATATCATCCCTAAAAAAACTCCTGCCAAAACGGCAAATGCAGTCAATCTGGGGATTAATAATTTAATTGTCGAAAATACCACATTAGGACTGCTTAAAAGGGTTTTTTCTTATTATAAAAAAGAGCTATAAAATCAATCAGGTTTTCCCCGTTTTTTCTCATATTAATGATACTTAATATTATGACCAATTTGGCTTTTTATCCTAAAAAGATATGACACCAGATATTGGCAACTGGAAATTTGTGTTTTATAATCAGAAGAGTAAGAAAAAATCCCACAACGATTAGAAAACGATTACATAGATCAACCTTGGTACTCAGAAGCCCCGGACTAATGGTCCGAGTTTACACCATAATACCAATATTAACCAAGCATTTATTGTAAAACAATTACCGTTTTAGCTATCATTCGCTAAACCAACCGGAACCCTTTGTGAACTTGGATCGTATTTAACATTCCAATCACCATCCAACACTGGTTACGGGAGGTCATTACAAGCAGATTTATCAAGTAAATCTTATTTCCAAAAATCGGAGGTGATGTCCTGCCAAAGTGAATATAGCTGCCAATTAATGTTACCGCCATCGGGCTGGCTCCCCGAACCAAGTACTCTCCAGGTAACGTTTTTACAAGGTCGTGAAATGAGGAGTCAACTATCATGAAAAAATTTAAAATTATTTCCCTTCTATTGGTTGGAGTGTTTCTACTGTCTGCTTGTGGAACTGCCGGGCCCGAGACAATCAAAATTGGTATCAATGCCCCGATTACGGGTGATATTCCGAAAGTAGGTGAAGGTTCAAAATTCGCAGCGGAAATGTGGTTGGAAGATGTTGAAGCCGCAGGCGGATTGGATGTTGGCGGGACAAAGTACACTGTTGAACTGGTCATTGAAGATAACGAATCAAAAGCCGAGTCCGCCACGAAAGCCAACACTAAGATGATCACCCAGGACGAGGTACTGGTGATTGTCGGTCCACAATCCTCCAAGCAGGCAGTGCCTGCGGGTGAGGTAGCAAATAACTATTCGACACCCATGGTCAGCCCTTGGTCCACGAATCCAGCCACAACCCTGGATCGACCCTGGGTCTTCCGCGGCTGATTCCTGGATCCATTCCAGGGTCCTGTCGTAGCGAATTTCGTGACTGACGAATTCGGCTTCACGAAAGCCGGCGTGCTCTATGATGTTGCCAGCGATTACCCCAAAGGACTTGCTGAAAACTTCAAGAGCGCCTGGGAAGAACTGCACGGTGCAGGATCTGTTGTTGCTTATGAAAGCTTCACGACAAAAGATACAGATTTCAGTGCCCAGTTAACCACAATCATTGGGTCCGGTGCTGAATTCTTCTTCACCCCGCAGTACTACAACGAAGTTCCGTTAATCGTCCAGCAAGCCCATGAACTGGGTTGGGATGCACCAATTGTCGGCAGCGATAGCTGGGGTTCAGCGGAGACTGTTACACTTTGCGGTGAGGATTGTTATGGCCTCTTCTTCACTACTCACTATGCAGCCGCCGCGGCAACAGGTGCAACCAAGGCATTCATCGACCGCTATGAAGCGGCTCATGGTTACGTACCGGATGATGTTGGTGCGTTAACCTGGGATACGATGAACCTTGTCCAGATGGCAATTGAGAACTGTGGGGAAATCACCGGGGAAATCGAGGCAGATCGTGCCTGTGTCAGGGACGCGTTAGCACAAATTAAGAACTTCCAAGGTATTACAGGGGACATGACTTTTACCGAGGAAGGCGACCCTATCAAGTGTGCTGTGATTGTAAAGATCAGCGATGCGGGTGAATTCGAATTTTACGATTCAGCCTGCCCCTAGGAATAAGGAAAGATGAATAAGCCTGATGGGTTTTTCGAGCCCATCAGGCTCGCTTTTATATAGGAGTAACCACATGACGTCTTTTCTGCAAAATCTTGTGAACGCCATGCAGTGGGGCAGTTTTTACGCTCTGATTGCTTTAGGCTATTCAATGGTCTACGGTGTCTTGATGTTATTCAACTTTGCCCATGGTGATATTTTCATGGTCGGTGCTTATATCGGCTTTTTTGTATCTAGCGGATTGATCGCTTTGTCTGCCTTGGGTTCCTTAGTTCTCCCCAGCTGGCTGATCTTATCGATAACGATTCTGCTGGCAATGTTCCTGACCTCCTTTGTGGGAATGCTATTAGAGAGAGTAGGATACCGGCCGTTACGCAGCGCACCGCGTGCTTCCGCGGCAATCACCGGCTTAATGATTGGTATTATCCTGGAAACTGGAAACCTGGCTTTATTGGGCGCACAAAGGTACAAGTTCCCAGCCTTGATTGAATCAACCACCTATAACCTTGGGGGGGTTTTTATCACCAACAAAAAGATCTTGATCGTATTTGTATCCCTGTTGTTAATGTTTGCTCTGCACCAATTTGTTCAGCGCACCAAATGGGGCATGGCTATGCGAGCAATGGCCTATGATTATATCGTTGTGCCACTGATGGGTGTACCCATCAACACTATAGCTTTGTTGACTTTCGCTCTTGGTTCAGCACTAGCCGCTGCGGCTGGCATCCTCTTTGGTATAGCTTATCCCGTCCTTGACCCATATATGGGGATACTGTACGGATGGAAAGCCTTTGTCGCTGCCATCCTGGGAGGAAGAGGTTCTATTATAGGAGCAGCATTAGCTGGTTTCCTGCTGGGTTTTATTGAGATTTTTGTAGCTGCGTTTATCTCCTCAACGCTGCGTGATCTCATTGCCTATTCCATCATTCTGCTTATCCTAACTTTCAGACCGCACGGCTTCTTCGGCGAGGCTTATAGTGCTCGTCTGAGACTCTAAAAGGTAAACGAGGAATTATTATGGAAGAATCTATTACTAAACCATCAACATCCAGGAGTACCTGGGTAAATCGCTGGCAGCTATTCTGGGGATCTTTCTCTGGTGTGCCAATCTTGGGATGGTTGATCGGAATCCTGGGCGCCGTAGCCCTTGAACAGCTGTTTGGTTCAGCGTTTGCCCAGCTTTTAGGATTATCCAAAGTGCCTGTACTGTTTGGTTTTGTTATCATGCTCGGGCATCCTCGTCTAATACCAGGTACACTCATTTATCTCCTAGTGATATACGCCCTACCTATCGGTATCATTACTCAAGTGGGAAAATCCTTAACGAATAAACTGGCTGGTTATTTATTAAAATTCCATCTTGGGATTTCCGCTTTGGTTCATATTGGTTTGCTGTTTCTTGTGTTGCATCTCTGGGCAGATATAAGTGATTATCGCGACCTGGTGTTAAGATTGACCCTGATTGCAATCATCCTCACTTTGAGTCTAAATATTGTCAATGGCTACCTAGGTGAATTTTCTTGTTCGCATCCAGGGTTCATGGCTTTAGGGGCATATGCAGCATCAGTTCTCACAGTTCTTTTGTTTGTCGAGGATAAAGTCTTTGGCTCACCCTTGTTAGCACCTAACATTGGTCCTTTTTTATTCCCAATTGTATTAATCCTCGCTGGACTCATCGCGGCAATTGGAGCGTTACTGGTTGCCATTCCCTCATTTAGAACCAGGGGTGATTACCTGGCTATTATTTCCCTGGCTTTTTTGTTTATCGTGAAATCCCTAATAGAAAACCTGGAAATATTTGGAGGATCAAGAGGTTTCATGAATCAGCCGAATTGGGCAAACCTCTCGACCGTGTTCGTATGGACTATGTTGTGTATCTGGACCATCAACAATTTCGTCACCTCAACAATGGGGAAAGCGCTTAATGCAGTCCGCGATGAAGAAACCGCAGCAAACGCAATGAGCGTAAATACACGGCGTACGAAAATCATTGGTTTTATGTTTGCGGCCTTCTGGGCTGGAATTGCCGGAGGACTTTTTGCCCATGTGATGCGTTATGTAAATCCAGGCACCTTTGGAATCCAGAAACTTGCTGAAGTGTTGGCGATGGTCTATTTTGGAGGGTTAAACTCCGTGGTCGGTTCGATTGTCGGCGCAGTGGGATTTAATCTTCTTAGTGAGGCATTGAGACCTTTGGAGTTATACAAATGGATTATTATCCCGCTATTGCTGATCCTGGTGATGCTTTACCGCCCCTCGGGATTAATTTCCTTCAGGGAATTTAATATCGCCAATCTTCTCAAACCCAAGAGCACATCAGATGAAGAGGTGGAACATGTCGTTACTTCAGATTGAGAAAATGACCCATTATTTTGGCGGGTTAAGAGCTGTCCATGATTACAATCTGGAGATTGAGCCGGGCCAAATTCGAGGTCTGATCGGTCCAAACGGAGCCGGCAAGACCACTATATTTAACCTGATCACAGGAATCTACTCCCCGACAGAAGGACGTATTCATCTTGAGGGGAAAGATCTCATCGGATTGCAGCCACATCAGGTTGCATCACTCGGTTTGGGGAGAACCTTCCAGAATCTGCGTTTGTGGCGGCATATGACCGTCTTAGAACATGTCATGCAGGCCCGCTACTCGAAACTTACTTATGGTGTTGTGGGCGCGTTGCTTGGTACCCCTAAACGGTACAGGCAAGAGGCCGAGAGTGAAAGAATAGCCTATGAGCTATTAGATCTGGTTGGCGTTAAGCACTTAGCAGACCAGGTCGTCATCAATCTTCCCTACGGCGCGCAGAGACGCGTTGAGATGGCCCGAGCACTGGCGATTGAACCAAAGATCCTCTTTTTAGATGAACCCACAGCCGGGATGAATCTTGAAGAATTGTCTCAGATCATGGAGACAATCCGCCGGATCCATAATGAGTTTGATTTGACCATTTTTCTCATCGAACATAGAATGAAATTCGTGATGGAACTTTGCGATGTCATCCAGACGCTGGTTTTTGGAGAGGTGATTGCTGAAGGAACTCCAGAGGCAATACAAAACAACCCGGAAGTAATAGATGCCTACTTAGGCAAGGAGATTGAGACCTGATGTTATTATCTGTAAATAACTTGCGAGTTTCTTACGGAAATATCAAGGCTCTTCATGGAATCAATTTCCACATCGATGAAGGAGAAATTGTGTGCATCATTGGCGCAAATGGTGCCGGCAAAAGCACAACACTGCGCGCGATTTCCCGCCTGATTCCAGTCGAAAAAGAAACCGCTATTACCTACATGGGGAAAGATTTATTAGATTACTCAGCCGATAAGGTTGTGAGCGAATTAGGAATTTCTCATGTGCCAGAAGGCAGGCGTCTTTTTGGAAACCTTACCGTGATGGAGAATTTAAAACTGGCAACATTTTCCAGAAAAGACAAACAAAAAATTTCCCAGGATGTTGATCGTGTGTTCGCCATATTTCCCCGTTTAAAAGAAAGAATGAGCCAGAAAGCCGGTACATTGAGCGGTGGTGAACAACAAATGCTGGCTGTTGGCCGGGCGTTTATGAGCGGTCGAGAAGTTATGCTGCTTGATGAACCGTCCATGGGATTGGCTCCTTTGTTGATGAGGGACGTTTTTATAGCATTAAAAGAAATTAACCAGGAAGGGACTACCATCCTTCTGGTTGAGCAGAATGCCCGGATGGCGCTCCAATTTGCCCAACGCGGCTATGTCTTAGAAACTGGAAGTATCGTTTTGGAAGGTGTCTCGAAGGATTTGCTGGAGGATCCCAAAGTAAAACGGGCTTATTTAGGTGCTTAGAAAATTTTCCTTATCAGAAAACCTTATCGTACCGGCCTCCAGTGAATCACCCCAGGAAAATTGAGACCGGTACGTTCACGTCTGAGACCGTACCTATTATTCATACAATCGGGGGACTCGAGGTCCAATCGCACAGGTAACCTCGTAGTTGATCGTCCCCCAGATCGCAGCCACATCTTCTGCAGTGATCAGCTCATCTCCCTGCCTGCCGATCAGAACCACCTCGTCGCCCGCTTTGGATTCAGGAACCTCATTCAATTGAACCAGGATTTGATCCATTGTCACCCGGCCGATAACCGGAACACGTTTTCCCCCCACAAGCACTTTATTCCCCGGCAGTCTTCGAAATCCATCCGCGTAACCTACGGGGATGGTTCCTATCCTCTCATTTCTCTTGGTAACGTATTCGTGTCCGTAGCTTACTCCCCTCCCCGGGGGAAGTGTTTTAACCTGGCTGAGAATTGATTTCCAGGCTAGCGCCGGGCGAAAAGCCTCCGGAAGAGGACATCCAGCAGATGGATGCAGTCCATACATCGCAATCCCAAACCGCACCAACGAGAGTGCGGTCTCCTTTCGTGTTATACTGGCGGCTGAGTTCGCGTGATGAACGATCGGTGGGCGAATATTGTGCGAATCTAAATCAGATAAGACGCTCTGGAAACGATCCCATTGGAGATCAGCAGCCGCAGGATTAATTTCGTCTGCTCGAGCAAAGTGTGAGTATACCCCTTCAAATTGAATCCGGGGTGATTCACTCACGAATAGGGCAAGATCCAGGGCTTCTTCAGGTTGGACCCCTATCCGACTCATTCCAGTATCCACTTTCAGGTGGATTCGGGCTGCCTGCCCCGCACCTTCAGCTGCAGCTGACAATAGTGACACTTGTTCGGGCTCCCAGACTGTCATCGAAACCTGATTAACGATCATCTCTTCCAAATGCTCTTTCGGTGTGTAACCTAAAAGCAGGATCGGGCAATTTATATTCGCACGGCGAAGCTCCAACGCTTCACTGAACCTGGCAACCCCGCACCAGGTTGCTCCACCCTCTAACGCAGCCCGAGCAACCGGAATAGTCCCATGACCATAAGCGTTTGCCTTTACAATCGCCATCACTTGAGTCTGAGTATGCTCAAGAATAAACTTGACATTATTCCGGATTGCGCTGGTGTCAATGGTTGCCCAATTAGAATACATAATATAACGTGGTGAATTGATTTATTTTGATACGTATTGATTATGAAATTTGATCCACTCAGGCAAAACTTGCTTTAGTAATTCCTTGGGGGGTAAAAAGGCTATTCGAAGATGATGGGTGCCTTCTTTCTGTCCAAATCCGGACCCATTGACTGTGCATAAACCCGTCTTTTCCAGAAGAGCCATACAGTAATCAAAGTCTGTAGTTCCTTCCGGCAGGACGTTCAAGCGCGGGAATAAATACAGGGCGCCGGTTTCACCAAAGCATTCCACGCCATCCATTTCCGAAAAAGCTTCCCTAATCATAACTGCTTTCTCATGAAGATCATTCAAGACTTTTTGCTTTTCTTCTAAATATCTCTGGTAGGATTTACTGTTCTCTGTTGGTGGTTTTACCATCAGGTAGGTTAGCACCTGGCCGGGCGTGCTGGAACACAAACTGACAGATGCTTGCTTGTTTAGCAAGTCTGTAAAATCCATGGTACTGTTTTCTATTTTAGGTGGATTGCGCAGTTCAAGGTATCCTCCCCGGTGACCGCATTCTCCCAAAAATCCTTTGGAGATACTGTGAAGGCTCACAAGAGGTACCGTGCCAGTACCTAATCCTTTCGCGAAAGAAAGGAATTTTCCCTGGTACACATTTTCCTGGTAAACCTCATCGGCAATAATCATCAGCTGATGTTCTTGGGCGAATTCGATCAGATCAACCATGCTTTGTTCGTCTAGGACAGCACCGGTTGGATTCCCAGGATTGATGACAACAATCCCCTTCACATTCACACCATCTTTACCCGCTTTTGTGTATGCATCCTCCAGAATAGACCGATTAAAAACCCATCCTTGTTCTTCGTCCGGATAATAGTTTACCTGGGTTCCACCGACTTTTTTAATCGAGGCCGAATAAAGGGGATACTGAGGAATCGGGATCATTATCCCATCATTACCCTTCGCAATCAGGAGATCTACAACAAATTTGACTCCCTGGCTAGCCCCGCTGGTGAGAAAGATCTTTTCGGGATCAGCATTTATGCCATTTCGGGGATCAAAGTCATCCCGTTGATTGATAAATTCTGCGATGGCTTCCCGGATAAAATAATGTCCTTTACTCGCTGTATAAGCGCCCATCCCGGTGACACTTTTGGTGAGAATGTCTTGACTGATCCCCAAGATTTCTTCCGAAATAAAATCTTCCTCCCGCAAATTACTGGACGGATTTTCCTCAAATAAAGCCTTAAGCTGGCGCTCCCGGGCAATTTTTGAGGGTTCTTCAACCAGGCTTAATACCTGGCGTAGATAAGTCATAGGCACTTGTCCGAGGGCTTGAGGATTTCCTATATGGCAGGGAATAATCTTTCTGCCCTGTTTTTCAAGCTCCGCAGCCCGTTGTGGAATTGGTCCCCTGACAGCGTATTCCATTTCAAGGATATTTGGATTAACAGCAAACGGTTTCTGGTCGGTTATCATTCAATAATCTCCTGATGAATACCTCTTTTCACACCCTTATCTTTTGTTTATTATACTTGAATCCTCCCTACAAATTATTCTCCCACCCTGGGTCACGAGACCCAAAGTAGAGATCATCAATTCAGAATGTGATCTGGATATTTTTATCTCTTGGAATTCCTGAAAGAAGTTAATCTCGTTTGCCTAGATAATCCCAGCGTTTAGTGCAACCTGATTGGAATGTGCGACCGGTTTGTGCTTTTAGAATCAGAGACAGAAATGAATGCCGGGCCATTTGGCCCCGGGGAACCCCAGTCTGGTATTTATGCCCGGCTGGGGGTTTAATAATCAATATCCATGATGAAATCTATATCGGAATAACTAACAATGAGTATTGAGTTATCTCCTACGGACAAGAACAGTAGGGGGCTTCCGTAGCAGGT
The DNA here is from genome assembly GCA_030609055.1 of Chloroflexota bacterium. GTDB lineage: Bacteria > Chloroflexota > Anaerolineae > Anaerolineales > UBA11858 > B10-G9. Next base: position 12,681 of record JAUWCZ010000060.1, read on the forward strand.
TCGATCCATTTTCCGCCCCTTTCTTTACAGGCATTTTTACCCAGATTCTTTTTACACACCAGCTCTTCGGGCTGCTCTGGCTCCGGGGGATTTTCCACCGGCACTTCACATTCTTCATCCGGATCCATAGCTGACATTAAATTGAGAAAAATCCAGCATCCTTCACCAGAGGGTAACTCAAATTTCCCGTAGGTGTTCTCCGGATTGAGGGCAACCAATTCAGCGGTCTCATCCTTCATAAGGATTGCCACTATCGGGGCTTCTCCGTGATCACTCTCCCGGCAGTTTGAGTTTTTAATAGCTTGGTAAACACAGGGTGATGGCATGGGAGGGATTGGAAGTGCAGTGAGTACTGCCTCATAAGCACCCAAATCACACCCGGCTCCCTGGGGGCGGGTCTCACCACGTTGGTCAATGCTCATTGATCCCGTAAAGCTAAGCGCTGTGCATGGTGCAGCAACCTCAGCTGCCGGGCTGAAGGAGGGGATGGCATGGGTGTAGGTTGGTCCACCGTTATCCCCCAGGGGCTCAAGCAGTGGATTCTCATTGATATCAAAACCGCAGCTACCATCGTCCTCTAAGTTTTTTCCAATTGGCATGATATTCCCCTGGCAGTTTTGGGAAGTGTTCAATGCCACCAAGGAATTCGTGATTTGAATCCCGGACCCGAAATCTCCCAACCCGCCACCATAATCTGCAGTATTCTCAGCTACCGTGACAAATGAAAACTTGGCCGGTCTTGTATACGTATGGTACACTCCTCCTCCATGCACTGCTTGGTTCCCCGAAATGGTTGAATTATATACTCTCAGAATACCTCCATTGAATATTCCTCCGCCATCATTGGCAGTATTCCCACTGATGGTGCTGTTATGGATTTCCCATTCTCCGACACTAATATGGATTCCTCCTCCTAAATGAGTGGTTGTATTACCCGATACCGTGCAATTTGTCATCAGGACACCCGGTTCAATAATGTTGAGTCCAAGACCAATTCCCCCACCAAACATTCCGGATTGATTATTTATAATCGTGCAATCTTTAAAGTTGACTGAAGCGTCATAATCTATCAGAACTCCACCACCATATTCATCAGCAATATTGTCTTCAAAAATTGATCCTTCGACATTTATAATTGGGTGCCTATAGTTCTCCCCAGACCGCAAATATAATCCCCCACCCCAATTAGCCTGATTCTGGCGAATATGAGAATCCTTGATTTTGATGGTCCCTGATTCCCCATAAACTCCTCCTCCAACAGGGGCATGATTATTTTCTATCATGACTCCCTGCACAGTTGTCTCATTTGGAGAAAA
>JAUWCZ010000006.1 GCA_030609055.1 Chloroflexota bacterium
GCGAAGCCAAAGAGCATCAAGCCACAGACCAAGTTCAAGACCGAGGTCTATGTGTTGAAGCAGGAAGAGGGAGGACGGCACAAACCGTTCTTCACAGGCTACCGGCCGCAATTTTATATCAAGACGATTGATGTGACCGGGACAATCACCCTGCCGGAAGGTGTGGAGATGGTCATGCCTGGAGACAATGTGAATATGGAAGTGGAACTGATCGTACCGATCGCTCTGGAACAAGGTGGAAAGTTCGCTATTCGAGAGGGTGGTCTCACCGTTGCGTCTGGTGTGGTCACTGAGATAATAGAGTAATACTATGGCTAAACAAAAAATTCGAATTCGCTTGAAAGCTTACGATCACCGTGTTTTAGACCAATCCGCGCGACGGATCATTGAAACTGCCGAGAGGACCGGTGCCCGGGTTGTGGGTCCAGTTCCTCTCCCGACAAAAATTGAGAAATTTGCTGTACGCCGGTCGACATTTGTCCACAAGGATTCTCATGAGCACTTTGAGATTCGGACCCATAAACGATTAATCGATGTACTGGAACCAGATTCACAGACAATCGATTTGCTAATGCGGTTGAATTTACCTGCAGGTGTTGATATTGAAATTAAGATTTAATCGTGTATAATAGGCAATCCGTGTCAATTTTGTGCAGGCAACAAGCACGGGAAATAAGTTCGACCTCCCTGCCGAAAACTGGTATGGGACTCGCTGGAGTAAGAATCCAATAAAGATCCAGCGAAATAGGATAACGTAAGAACTTTTCCTGCCGAGAACACAAAATCCAGCTGTTCACGAAGGAACTGTTTACTGCGTTATTTGGGATGATGAAGCTAAGCCCTAGTTTACAGTCCCAGAAAATTAATCGATAGTAGGAGACAAATGAGATGAAAGGGCTAATTGGTAAGAAAGTTGGTATGACCCAGTTATTTGATGATTCGGGTAAAGCCGTTCCGGTTACAGTCATTAAAGCTGGGCCTTGTTATGTCACACAGGTTCGCTCAGTGGACCAGGATGGATACAACGCAGTTCAGTTGGGGTATGAAGAGGTTAAACCCCAGCGATTGACAGGTGGAGAACTTGGTCACCTGAAGAAAGTTGATCTTCCCCCACTGCGATTTTTGCGGGAATTCCGGACCGATGAGTCCCTGGAAGCGGGAGAGATACTCACAGTAGAAGTTTTTGATGAAGGTGACCGCGTAGATGTTGTTGGCAAATCTAAAGGACGCGGCTTCGCTGGTGTAGTAAAGCGGTATGGTTTCTCCGGTGGTCCGAAGACTCACGGGCAATCGGACAGACTACGTGCTCCGGGCTCCATTGGAGCAGGGTCAACCCCGGGTCGGGTCTTTAAAGGAAAACGAATGCCGGGACGCATGGGAAATGAAACTGTGACTTCCCAGAACCTATTGGTTTCCCGTATCGACCCTGAGAATAATATTATTGCAGTGCGGGGGTCCGTTCCCGGACCTAAAAACGGGTTGGTATTAATAATAGAAGCCCGGAAGCAGTAGCCGGTTGGAGTAGAAGAAAATGGAAGCAAATGTTATCGATATGAAGGGTAAGAAAATTGATACTGTTGATCTACCAGGCGAGATTTTTAATGCCCCGGTTAATTTAGATACGATGCATCAAGCCTTTGTCCGCCAGTTGGCTCATCAACGGCTTGGAAGACATAGCACCAAAGGTAGAAGTGAAGTCTCTGGCGGCGGTCGTAAACCCTGGAGACAGAAAGGTACAGGTAGGGCTCGCCAAGGCTCAATCAGGGCAGCTCAATGGGTTGGAGGTGGCAAGATCTTCACGCCAAAACCCCGTTCCTACGGGAAAAAGATGCCCAAGAAAATGCGCCATGCTGCCTTACGATCAGCGATCACCATAAAACATTCCTCTGAAGATATGTTCATTGTGGATGAATTTTCACTGAAGGAACCTAAAACACGGATGATGGCTGAAGTTCTTGAGAAAATTACCGGTGGTCAAAATTGTCTGATTATTTATCCTAAACGGGATGAAAACTATGAATTTTTGGTTCGGGCGATAAAGAATTTGCCGAAGGCAAATATCTTATTGGCTGATTACCTCAATATTCGAGATTTACTAGGACATGAGAAGGTCATCCTTGTCAAATCAGGATTGGACCGGATCTCGGAGATTTTACTACGGGAGTAAGGCGATGACCTCGATATATGATGTTTTACGACGTCCAATCTTAACTGAAAAGTCAAGCCACCAGTATGCAAAATTGAATCAGTATGTCTTTGAGGTGGCAAATGATGCAACTAAAAGCATGATTAAGGAAGCCGTTGAGACGATTTTTGATGTAAAAGTCGAAAAGGTTAATACCATGGTTATGCCTGCAAAACGATCTCGTCGTGCGCAGAGCCGCCGCGTCTTAATCCGGCGCAGTGCCTATAAAAAGGCTATTGTGACCCTGGCTCCCGGAGAGACGATTTCTGTGTTTGAAGGAGTTCGGTAATGGCAGTAAAAAAATATAAACCGGTCACGCCGAGTATGCGTGGGCGAACGGGCTATACATTTGAAGAAATTACCAAGGATAAACCAGAACGCTCCTTGGTGAAGCCTCTTCACAAAAAAGGTGGGCGGAACACATATGGTCGGATAACTGTCCGTCATCGGGGTGGAGGACATAAGCGGAAATACCGTGTGGTGGATTTTAAGCGGGAGAAATATAATATCCCTGCCCAGGTTGTCGCGATAGAATACGATCCCAACCGGACAGCCAGGTTAGCCTTGCTGAATTATGCTGACGGTGAGAAACGGTATATTATCGCCCCGGTTGGACTACAAGTAGGAGATACAATAGTCTCCGGCTCAGAAGCAGAAGTCGCTCCGGGAAATTTTTTACCCCTCAGCAACATTCCAACCGGTACTCGAATCCATAATATTGAACTGAAACAAGGTGCAGGAGGGCAGCTGGTGCGCTCCGCAGGTACATCCGCCCGTTTAATTGCCAAAGAAGGAAAATATGGTCAGGTGCGTTTACCATCAGGAGAAATCCGCCTGATCCACCAGAACTGCATGGCGACAATCGGGCAGGTAGGTAATGTCGATCACGGCAATATCAAATTGGGCAAAGCTGGTAGAAAACGGAATCTGGGTATCCGTCCAACAGTGCGAGGATCTGCTATGTCTCCCCGGGACCATCCGCACGGAGGTGGTGAGGGTCGTTCCCCGATTGGTATGCCAAGCCCCAAGAGTCCCTGGGGAAAGAAAACCCTGGGTGCAAAAACCCGCCGAAATAAACGAACCGGCAAATACATTGTCCGCGACCGACGGGTAGGAAAGAAGAGGCGCCGCTAAGATGATCCTGTATTGCGGATAACAAGGCAGTACATGAGGAGTTGAAGGTATGTCAAGATCACTGAAAAAGGGTCCATTTATTGACCCCAAGTTATTGAAGAAAATTGAAGCGATGAACGAACGTGGAGAGAAGAAAGTCATCCGGACCTGGAGCCGGGCCAGCGTGATTTTTCCCCAGCTGGTAGGACACACGATTGCGGTTCATGACGGTCGACGGCATGTTCCGATTTACATTACCGAGAATATGGTTGGACACCGCCTGGGTGAATTTGCTCCCACAAGAACCTTCCGCGGGCATTTAGCGGCAAAGCGTACTGCACATAAAATGGATACCGCTTCTTCCGCAGAGAAAACGATCAGGGAGATTTAGTTATGGAATCCGATATCAGAGCTACAGCACGTCATATCCCTGTTTCCGCGCAAAAAACTCGCCTGGTAATTGATCTGGTCCGAGGAAAAGATGTCATGGAAGCGTTGGAAGTGTTAAGTTTCACTCCGAACAAAGCAGCCCTACCGGTATCAAAATTGATTAATTCAGCGATTGCCAATGCGGAAAATAATTTTGGCCTTAACCGATATGATTTATATATTCATTATATTGTTGCCGATGTGGGACCAACCCGCAAATGGCGCCGATTTGGTGCCCGGGGTCGGGTAAAACCCCGCCTACGCCGGTCATCCCACATCTCTGTTATCTTGAAAGAACATGAAGAGGTATAAGAAAGTCTGATAAAAGAAACTGCCCTTTAATGAGCTCTCTGCGGGCAGACGTGATCAGTAGGAGAAATTATGGGTCGAAAAGTACATCCGATAGGATTTCGTTTGAAAATAACCAAGACCTGGGATGCAAGATGGTTTGCAGAAGGCGATCAATATGTGGAACACTTGCAGGAAGATCTCGCGATTCGAGAATTAATTCATAATGAAGCAGAGCGAGCAGGTGTATCAAAAATTGAAATTGAACGTTTCCCAGGTAAAGTAAAAATTAGCATCCATACTTCAAAACCTGGTGTTCTGATCGGTCGAAAAGGCGCGAATGTAAAGATCATGCGCAAAAGTTTAGAAGAACTGGTTGGCAAGTCTATCGATGTTGATATTAAGGAGATCGAAACCCCAGACCTGGATGCTTTCCTGGTGGCAGATAATGTTGCCCGCCAAATTGAAAGCAGGATCAGCTACTCCCGGGCAATGAATCGAACCATTCAGCGCACAATGCGTGAAGGAGCCGAGGGCATCCGAATTGAGGTTTCCGGTCGCCTGGGTGGAGCAGAAATGTCACGAACTATTCACATGCGGGAAGGTCGGGTTCCACGCCAGACCTTAAGAGCTGATATTGATTATGCACTCGCTGAGGCAGCTACAACCTACGGCAATATTGGTGTGAAAGTTTGGATTTATAAAGGTGAAGTCCTGCCGACTTTGGACGAGGAAGATGAAACAGAAGGCCATGACGGAGTATACGTCAGCAAATAAAGGTTACGTTTGATGTGCTTCTTAAGAGAATTTAAAGGATTAGTAACATGTTGATGCCAAAACGTGTCAAATACAGAAAACAGATGCGTGGTCGAATGAAAGGGAAAGCCCGTCGTGGTGCAGAACTTCATTTTGGGGATTATGGGCTGCAAGCTTTAGAACCTGCCTGGATCACTGCCAGACAAATAGAAGCTTCCCGTCGGGCTATGGTTCGGGCAATGCGTCGACGAGGAAAAGTTTGGATCCGAATTTTCCCAGATAAACCGATCACAAAAAGATCGGCTGAATCCAGGATGGGAAAAGGCAAAGGCGAAGTTGAGTATTGGGCTGCCGTTGTAAAACCCGGCCGGATCATGTTTGAAATAGGCGGAGATGTTGGGGAGAGTGTGGCAATTGAGGCATTACGGCTTGCTTCTTACAAATTACCAATTAAGACCAAAGTTGTCCGCCGAGAAGAAGTAGGAGAAAGCGTATGAAAGCAGATGAAATTCGAGCCTTATCGGACGAGGATATCAGGGCTCAGATTGATGAAACCCGGGAAGAATTAATGAATCTCAGATTTCAGCAATCTACGGGAGAGTTGATAGATACTACCAGGATAAAAGAGACTAGACATCTGATTGCCAGGTGCGAAACAATATTACGAGAACGCGAGCAGGAAGCCGCAGTGGAAGGTGAATCATGAGCAAACGCCGTCGCTTAACTGGAGTTGTGACTAGTAACAAAATGGATAAAACAGTCTCGGTCAGAATAACCCGGCGATTTCGTCATCGCTTATACAAAAAGGTCATCGATCGCCATATATCTGTGAAAGCCCATGATGAACTGGGATGCGATATTGGAGATCAGGTCCTGGTCGTGGAATCGAAACCGATCTCAAAGACAAAACGGTGGGTTGTGGAAGAAATCCTTCGCAAGACGATTTCTACACAGCAAGCCTAAACGGAGTCAGCAATGATACAGCAAGAATCAAGAGTAACTGTTGCCGATAACTCTGGAGCCCGAGAATTGCTGGTCATTCGGGTTTTAGGTGGATCAAGACGCCGCTACGCCCGCATAGGTGATGTTGTGGTTGGATCAATTAAAGAGGCTACTTCCCAGGGATCTGTTAAATCACATGAAGTTGTTAGAGCGGTGGTTGTTCGCACCGCTAAAGAATGGCGCCGGAAAGATGGATCGACTGTAAAATTTGATGATAACGCCGTAGTTATCCTGGATGCCGACGGCACAAACCCGAAAGGTACCCGAATTTTCGGGCCGGTTCCTCGTGAACTTAGAGAAAAAGGGTTTATGAAAATTGTCTCCTTGGCACAGGAAACGGTCTAAGGATTAAGAAGCAGGAGTGAATGACGTGAAATTTAAAATTCGAAAAGGTGATACAGTCGAAATAATCAGCGGCCGGACAGCTGATAAAGGTCAGCGCGGCGAAGTAATCAAAGTTTACCGGGATAAGCGACGGGTTACTGTTCAAGGGATTAATATCCGGAAGAAACATCAGGGGCAAATTCAAACCCAAGGCAGAACAATGACCCCTGGAATTATTGAATTTGAAGGACCGATACATATTTCAAATGTCATGCTGGTTTGTCCCGCGTGTGGAAAACCGACTCGAGTGGGTATTACTCGCGAAGACGGGGACGCCCACCGGGTATGTAAACGCTGTGAAGGGTTGATTGACTAATTGTTGGGAGCTGAAGAATGAGCAGATTAAAAGATCGTTATCAGAAGAAAGTAGTAAAAGATCTAGTCAAAGATCTTGAGTTAGAGAATATTATGCAGTGCCCTCGCGTCACGAAAGTAGTAGTAAATATTGGTGTGGGTGATGCCCTTGATAATGGTAAGCTCCTGGATGAGGCGGTTCGTGATTTGACAAAAATTACCGGACAAAGACCGGTAATCAATAAATCTAAAAGGAATATCGCGAATTTTAAACTCCGGATCGGCTCGGCGATCGGCACCTCAGTCACCTTGCGGGGACATAAAATGTGGTCATTCCTGGATCGCTTGATGAACGTTGCTTTACCCAGGGTTCGTGACTTTCGAGGAGTTTCTCCAAATTCATTTGATGGGCGGGGTAATTACACTCTTGGTATTACTGAGCAGCTTGTATTTCCTGAAGTAGATTATGACGAAGTCAGCAAGATTCGAGGGCTTGAAGTTACCATCGTGACTTCCAGTCAGGATGATGAATCAGGGCGGGAGCTGCTCCGAAAACTGGGGATGCCGTTTAAGGAGGAAAACCGCTAATGGCAAAAAAAAGCATGGTTGCGCGTGAACGTAATCGAAAATATAAAGTTAGAGAAGTGAATCGTTGTAAAAAATGCGGCCGCCCACGCGGGTATATGCGGCGGTTTGGATTGTGCAGGATTTGTTTCCGTGAATTGGCACTCGAAGGGAAGATTCCCGGTGTTGTTAAATCATCGTGGTAAGTTGGATGGAGGTTAAGTAATGAGTTTTAATGATCCAATTGCTGATATGCTAACGCGAGTCCGAAATGCAGTGAGAGCAGAGCATTCTCAGGTATCAATGCCGAGCTCAAAAATGAAGGTATCCATTGCAAAAATTCTGACTGAAGAGGGATTCATCGGTAATTATGAGGTTACTGAAAATAAAAATTCACCCCATAAAACCCTCACACTGGACTTGAAATACGTCGGTAAACGGCGCACTAAACGCTCCGTGATTACCAACCTCGAACGGGTGAGTTTGCCTGGCCAGAGAATTTATACCGGGAAAGGTGAAATCCCATTTGTTTTGTCTGGAATGGGCATTTCCATCCTGACAACCTCCAAAGGTGTAATGACTGGACGTGAGGCGAAAAAATTAGGAGTTGGCGGTGAATTAGTGTGTAAAGTTTGGTAGGAGATTTGTGACCTGTTTTGAGGAACGCAGACAGGAACGATCAAGGAGAATGAACCGTGTCTAGAATTGGACGTCTGCCGGTTGAAGTTCCAACTGGTGTGGATGTAACGATAAGTGGATCGCATGTAAAGATCAAAGGTCCTAAAGGTGAATTGGAATTTACCTTTTCTAAAGATATTGAGCTCTCCTTAAAGGACGGGGAGATCAGTGTCAATCGACCTTCTGATGCCAGAGAGATGCGGTCTTTGCATGGAACCACCCGGTCTTTGATCCAGAATATGGTCATTGGAGTAACGGATGGTTTTCAGAAGGAATTGCAGCTGGTCGGTGTAGGCTACCGTGCCAATATGCAGGGAAAGAACTTGGTTCTAAATGTTGGGTATTCCCATTCAGTTGAAGTAGAACCTCCACCAGGGATCACTTTTGAGGTGGGTGAACGGTCCCAGCAAGTTTTTATCAGCGGGATTGATAAACAGAAAGTGGGACAGATTACAGCCGAAATCCGAAAAGTTAGACCGCCTGAACCCTATAAAGGGAAAGGCATTCGGTATAAGGATGAGTATATCCGCCGTAAAGCTGGCAAGGCGGGCAAGGTAGCTTAATATGGCGAAAAAACGAACCAGAGCAGATGCTCGTAAAAGGCGGCATCTAAGAATCCGCCGGAAGGTTACTGGAACACCTAAAAAACCTCGCTTGAATGTATATCGCAGTTTAAACGAGATCTATGTTCAGGTTATTGATGATACCAAAGGTCATACCCTGGTTTCTACCTCAACCATTGATCCCTCACTCAAGAAGAAATTCAAGGGAATGACAAAAAAAGAAAAAGCAAAACTGGTTGGCCAAACTATTGCTGATCGTGCAAAGGAAAAAGGTATTAAAAGCGTTGTTTTTGATCGTGGAGGATACAAATATATTGGCCGTGTCGCAGCTCTTGCAGAAGGAGCTCGCGAGAATGGATTACAGTTTTAGTTACCTGACCGGGAGAAGGTTATGACAAACGGTTATCAAGATAACCCTGAACAAGAAATCGATGAGCGCATCATAAACATTGAGCGTGTTGCAGCTGTTGTGAAAGGTGGACGACGGTTTTCCTTTCGAGTGACAATGGTGGCCGGCGATCATAAAGGCAATGTAGGTTTGGGTATGGGCAAAGCAAAATCTGTGCCTGACGCTATCCGAAAAGCTGCCTCCAATGCCAAAGATGGCATGCATCCTGTAGCAATCTATAATACCACCATCCCCCATAAGGTGATCGGGAAGGTTAGCGGCGCAAAAGTACTGCTGAAACCGGCGTCGGAAGGTACTGGTGTTATTGCAGCTGGAAGTGTCCGGGCAGTTATTGAAGTAACCGGGATTTCCAACGTCTTGACGAAATCATTGGGTAGTAATAACGCGATGAACATCGCAGCAGCCACTATTAATGGGCTGGAGCAATTAAAAGATCCTTATGAAGAAGCTGCCAATCGGGGAGTAGAAGCTGAAAAATTAATCCCCTTCTGGGATCGAGGATAATATGGCAAGGAAGAAAAAAGCAAAAATGATGAAAATCACTTTGGTGAGAAGCCCGCATGGGCGCTCACAACCCCAGCGAAGAACATTGGATGCCTTGGGATTAAGAAAGATTAATCAAACCGTTGAACGGCCAGATCACCCCAGTGTCCTTGGTATGATTGAACGGGTTAAACACCTTGTCGAGGTTGAATAGGCAGATTTGAAGGAAGTTTATTATGAAATTGCATGATTTGAAACCCAATCAAGGTTCAAAAAAGAACCGAAAACGCGTTGGACGAGGTTACGGTTCTGGATACGGAAAAACCGCCGGAAGAGGTACAAAAGGTCAAAATGCCCGCTCTGGAGGGGGAGTTCCCCTCTGGCACCAGGGTGGAGACACGCCTTATTACCGCAGAATGCCGAAAAAACCCGGATTTAAGAATTTTAACCGGATTGAGTTCCAGGAAGTGAACCTGGAGTTTCTGTCCCAATTTCGCAAGAATTCTGAAGTCAACCCCGAAGTTTTACGCGAAGTTGAATTGATTAATACCCTCAGCCGGCCAGTGGTTATTTTGGGCCGTGGTGAGCTGAAGAAACCCTTGAAAGTAAAAGCCCACCGATTTTCCAGAAAAGCCAAGGAAAAAATTGAAAAGGCTGGAGGTACTGTTGAGGTTATTGAAGTATAGCAGAACTGCTATCCCGGTTGTGAACCTTGGATCCATTTCTTTCCCGGAGCGGATTGAAGATAGGAGAGTAAAGAAATGAAAACATCTGCTTGGCGATATCTATGGAAAGCAGAAGATATCCGGAGAAAATTACTGATCACTTTGCTGATATTGGTAATTTACCGCCTTGCGGCCCATGTGCCTGTGCCTGGTGCTGACAGGGAAGCAATTGCCTCAATAATTACTGGCGGAGGCGCTGGCAGTACCTTTGTTGGAATCCTGGATATGCTTTCAGGAGGTACTGTGTCCAATTTCTCCGTGCTGGCAATGGGCGTTTATCCATATATTACGTCCCAGATTATTCTCCAGCTTCTGGTTCCAATTATCCCTTCGTTGCAGCAGAAAATGGAAGAGGATCCCCAGGAAGGTCGAAAATGGATGGAGCGCTGGACCTACATCCTGGCTGTTCCAATGGCAGCTCTTCAAGCCATTGGCCAGATCAGGATCTTTTCCAGTCTGGCTGGACAAGTCCAAATCATCGACAATTTTGGTTTCAGCGGGAGTTCCTTAGTCCCCAGTTTGGCGATTGTCATCAGTATGACGGCGGGAACCATGTTCGCTATTTGGTTGGGTGAGCTAATCTCTGAGTACGGCATCAGAAATCAAGGTCTTTCCTTGCTGATTTTTGCTGGTATTGTTTCCAGAATTCCTCAAAACTTTCGCCAGATCATCATCAGTCAGCAAAACCGCTGGGTAACTTTGGTTTTATTACTAATTCTTACAGTGGTGATCATTTTTGCTATTGTATTTGTCCAACAGGGACAGCGGAATATCCCTGTTATGTATCCGGGTCGTCGGGTAGGTAACCGACAGTCTATGCCTGTAAAAGGGACATTACCTTTGAAAGTTAACATGGCAGGTATGATCCCGCTGATCTTTGGACAATCCTTGTTAACATTCCCGGCTATTGTTGCCAGCTTTTTTGTTGCCTCACAGACTTTCTGGGTAGCCAATTTTGCGCTCCGTGTCCAAGCGTTGTTCGGGGGAACTTCCCCCTGGTACTGGCTGCTTTATTTCTTGATGGTAATTGGTTTTACGTTCTTTTATACTGATGTGTTGTTTGCCCAGCAGGATTATGGCACCAACCTCAAGCGGGCAGGTGCTCAAATACCCGGTGTCAGTCGGGGAGCTCCAACCCAGCGGTATTTAACGAAAGTATTAAGAAGAATCACATTCCCAGGTGCCTTTTTCCTGGGTACCATTGCGGTTCTGCCGTTTTTACTTGGTGCCGCATTATCCGCAGTTGGTTTATCCGGATTCGCCTCCGGTGGAACAGGAACCATGTTGATCACATCATCAGGGTTGCTGATCGTGGTAGGTGTGGTAAGAGATACCTTCCAGAATATCGATGCAGAACTAAAGCTGCATGGATATGATGAAAAATTACTTGTACGTTAATAACTGAATTGGGTCGTTTCCCTGGATAAGGGTAATTGATCCCGGGTTGTAATTGGATGACAATTTCTTCTGAAAAAAAGCTGATCAAAACCGAGATAGAGATCAATATGATGCGGGAAGCAGGCAAAGTCAATGCCCTGGTTCTGGAAGAAATCAAAAACATGATTAAACCTGGCATCACTACCAAGAAATTGGATACTGTTGCAGAAACGATCATCCGGGATCATGATGGTGTTCCTACCTTTAAGGGATATCCCGGTCCATATCCATACCCGTCGACTTTAACCATCAGCATTAATGAGGAGATGGTGCATGGGATTCCAAGCGGCCGTGTGCTGAAGGAAGGGGATATAGTTTCTGTGGATTGCGGGACTACCCTGAATGGATACATTGGAGATTCCGCATTCACTAAAGGTGTGGGAGAGATTGGCAAGGAGCAAATTCGGCTGATCCGAGTAACCAGAGAATCCCTTTATAAAGGGATTGAAGAAATGTATCCCGGAAAGCATATCGGTGATGTCTCTGCAGCCATCCAGTCCCATGTGGAAAGCCATGGATATCACGTTCCGCGGCAGTATACCGGTCATGGAGTAGGTCGGAGGATGCATGAACCCCCTCAGGTGCCGAATTTTGGAGTGCCTGGACAAGGAATGCTTTTGCAGGAAGGTATGACTATCGCAATTGAACCAATGGTACTGGTTGGAACGTCATTGACAAAAGTGCTTTCAGATCAATGGACTGTAATCTCGGCGGATCATTCGTTGACTGCTCATTTTGAACACACGATTGCGGTGACTTCCAACGGACCATTGATATTGACCAAGTCGCGACGGAACACTTAAGTTCCCTAGACTGGTGTATGTCGATCAGTTATAATAGTACATTTGCTGGAAAGCTTAATGGAACAATGAAGGTTAAATAAGGAAGTGTCATCATGAAAGTGTCTTCTTCAGTTAAGAAACGCTGCGAAAAATGTAAGATTGTGCGACGTAAAGGAAAAGTCTACGTCATTTGTGAAAATCCGAAGCATAAACAGAGGCAAGGATAAAATCATATGGCTCGTATTCAAGGTGTTGACTTACCCCGAGATAAACGTGTTGAAATTGCCTTAACCTACATCTACGGTATCGGTATAACCCGGTCAAAGGAAACGCTGAAGGCAATCGGTGTAGATCCTGAAACCCGGGTGCAGGAATTAACAGATTCCCAGATAACCGGGTTAAGAGAATATATCAATAAAAACTTTAAAACCGAAGGTGATCTACGGCGAGAAGTGCAAATGAATATCAAACGGCTGGTGGAAATCGGCTGTTACCGCGGTTTACGGCATAAACGTGGATTGCCGGTCCACGGACAGCGGACAAAGACTAATGCCCGCACTCGGAAGGGTCCGAAGAAGACGGTTGCAGGGCGCGGACGCCGGCGAGGTATGCAGAAGACTTAGGCATTGGAGATGACTCCTTCCCTCCTAGGAGAAGAAATGTCATCTGGCTGGTATGCGTTTTACCTAGGGGAGCCTTTCTTCCCTGCGGATTTGAAGATCAACAGCTAACTGCCTAGAAGATCAACCTAAGAGATTAGAAGAGGAACTATGGAACAAAAATCATCCCGCCCAAAGGGCGGACGAAGAAAGAAGAGAACCCTGGCTTCAGGACAGATTCATGTTCACGCGACATTTAATAATACGATTATTACTGTTACGGATGACCAGGGAAATGTAGTGTGCTGGAGCAGCCCGGGTGCAGTCGGTTTAAGAGGTTCCCGGCGGAGTACGGCTTTCGCCGCCCGATTGGCAGCTGAGGATGCAGTAAAGAAAGCGATGGGTATGGGTATCCGCGAGGCTGATGCTTTTGTCAATGGACCTGGCCCCGGAAGGGAGGCATCTTTGCGGGCAATTGAGGCGATGGGATTGAAATTGAAATCAATCACAGATGTAACATCTATACCTCATAATGGCTGCCGCCCTCCAAAGAAGCGCCGGGTGTAAACAGCCCTTCTAGCAGGAGATCCAGCCGGCTAAAAAGAGTTGAAGATTGGTTTGATTATTAGAAGTTACTATTAGCAGCAAAGAGGATGTAGTTATGTCAAGATATCGTGAGGCAAAATGTAAAATTTGCCGTCGAGAAGGTGAAAAATTATTCCTGAAAGGAGAACGCTGCTTCTCAGAGAAGTGTGCCTTTGAGCGGCGGAGTTATCCTCCGGGACAGCATGGAAAAGGAGCACAGTACCGGCGCAGCCGTGAGTCGGATTTCTCCCGTCAGCTGCGTGCCAAGCAGAAAGCCCGTCGGATCTATGATATTTCCGAGCGCCAGTTTAGAAGGTATTATGCGACCGCACAGCAGCACCGCGGATTAACTGGTTTAAACCTACTCCAGATATTAGAATCTCGCCTAGATAATGTGGTGTACAGGCTAGGTTACGCTGCCAGCCGTGCCCAGGCTCGCATGTTGGTCACGCATGGACATTTTAATATCAATAATCGGCGTACAGATGTGCCGTCTGTTATCGTTACCCCTGCTGATAACATCAGCGTCCGGGAAGGTTCCAGGAAGAGGGTCTTCTTTAAAAACCTGACTAAAGAGGCTGAGAGCAGGATCCCGGTGGAATGGGTTCAACGGGATTTAAAGACCTTGTCTGGAAGTGTAGTTCGTTTACCTGAACGATCAGAGATTGATGGAAACCTAAATGAACAATTGATTATTGAGTATTATTCTCGGTAATTGTGAACAGCCATCAAAATAGAGATACAATTTGGGAGGGGTGAACCGTGCTAGGAATGAATAATATGGTAACACCAAAAATTGAAAGAGTAGCTGAAGCTCGAGCCTATGGGAAGTATGAAATCAATCCCCTGGAGCGCGGTTACGGGATCACTCTTGGCAATGCTCTTCGCAGGGTTATGCTTTCGTCCATGGAAGGCGCTGCGGTTACATCAATACGAATAGCGGAAATTGATCATGAATATGATACGATTCCGGGTGTTCAGGAAGATGTACTGCGTTTGATGTTAAATATTAAAAAACTACATATAATTCTGCATGAAGCTGATCTCTCAAATATGCATCTTGAGGTTAAGGGAGAAGGTGTAGTTACGGCAGCAGATATTGTTGCGCCGCCTGAAATTGAAATTGTCAATCCGGATTTATATCTGATGACAGTTGATGGCAGAAAAAAACCCCTTTTGATCGAAATGACTGTTGGGAAGGGGAGGGGTTATTTACCCACAGAAGATCGAAAAGACCGTTTGCCTATCGGTGAACTGCCGATTGATGCAATCTATAATCCGGTTCGCCGGGTTAATTTTGAAGTTGGATCAGCCCGGGTGGGCCAAAGTACAGAATATGACAATTTGATGATTGAAGTCTGGACCGATGGTACGGTTGAGCCTGAAGAAGCTTTGAGCAATAGTGCAAAAATTTTGATGGGACATTTGCAGCATTTAGCTGGTGTAACAGCAGAATCCCTTGCTGCAATGGTAGAGGTAGAAGAACCTGCTGAGCCGGTGGACGAAATTATTGATATTCCAATTGAAGAATTAGACTTATCGGTCAGGGTATTCAATTCATTAAAGAGAACAGGGATTACAACTGTCCGAGAGGTTATGGAACTCAATCAAAAGGGTGATGATGCCCTGCTTTCTATCCGGAATTTTGGAGTTAAAAGTCTCACAGAACTTAAGGATAAGCTGGAAGAGCATGGCTATCTCTTAGAGATTAATACTGATCTGGAGCAAGAACTATGAGACACAAAGTAGCAGGAAAAAAACTAGGGCGAAATTCGGGACAGCGGGGGGCTCTGAGGCGGACTATGATCAAACAATTATTTGAAAACGAACGTATTCAAACAACTCGCGCAAAAGCTGAATTTATCCGGCAGCCCGCCGAGAAATTAATTACTCTGGCAAAAAGGGTCCAGGATGCAGATGAAGCTCAGCAGGTACACGCCCGCAGAATAGCTGCTTCCCGCCTGGATAATGATAAGGAAATTGTAAAAAAGTTATTTGATGAGCTGGCTCCCCGCTACCTTAACCGTCCGGGAGGATATACACGTATGTTTAAACTTCCTCCCAGAACCAGTGATGCAGCCGAAATGGTTGTATTAGAACTGGTGGAAGAGTAGTCCAGCGTCAGCAATCTGCTGATGAGCGATAGATACCGAGTCCGGCTGGCCTATGATGGAACAGGTTTCCACGGATCCCAACACCAACCTGATCTTAGAACGGTTCAAGGAGAAGTGGAACGGACTTTACAAAAACTTAATTGGCAGGGACCTTCGGTGTTATTTGCCGGTAGAACGGATGCCGGTGTGCATGCAGATGGACAAGTGATCGCATTTGATTTAGTTTGGAATCACACTGAAAAGGAGTTAACACAGGCATTAAACGCAGTATTACCGCAAGACATCTCGGCTGTGCAGGTTAGCAGAACAACGAGTGATTTCCATCCCCGGTATGACGCGTTGTTCAGAGAATATCACTACCAGATCCTGTCCAGCCCAAATCGAGACCCGCTCCGGGAGCGGTTTGTCTGGCGGGTATGGCCACAAGTGAACCTCCGGTTGATGAAAAGAACCTCCAAGTTTTTGGTTGGCAGCCATGATTTTGCAGCTTTTGGCAATCCGCACCAACCTGGAGGAAGTACTATAAGGAATATAACCCGGGCTGCCTGGAAGAAACAAGGAGATTTGCTAGTATTTGAAGTTGTAGGTAATGCTTTTCTTTATCATATGATCCGCCGGATAGTGATGGTAGTGGTCAAGATCGGACAAGGAAAAGAACAGCCTAACATTGTAAAAAGATATTTATCGGATCCCTCAGGACCGCCATCGCAGGGTTTAGCTCCTGCCAGTGGATTAACATTAAAAGAGGTCCGGTACAGGTAGATGGTAAAATCCAGCTGCGAGCTGAAATATTCAATAGATATACAGTGGAGTACAAGATTGTGAAGAAAACATTTTATCCTAAAGCAGAAGATATCTCGGTGCGATGGGTTTTAGTGGACGCCAAGGGAAAAAACCTGGGTCGTTTAGCCACTGAGATCTCTGGAATTATCCTTGGTAAACACAAACCGGAATATACACCCGGTGTGAATGTGGGTGATTATGTCGTCGTAGTTAATGCGGAACAGATTACGGTAACCGGGAAAAAGATGGATGACAAATATTATTACCGGGAGTCAAAGTACCAGGGTGGTTTGAAGAAGATTAATCTCAGAAATCAACTGGAGAAGCGTCCTGAATACGTAATAGAACACGCGGTTAGGGGAATGCTTCCTCATAACCGTTTTGGTCGGAAACTGAGGAAGAAACTGAAAGTATACGCCGGCCCGGAGCATCCTCATCAGGCTCAAAAACCCGTACCTGTTGAAAAGTTGTTTACTTAAGCAGGAATAAATCATCATCCGTATTGGTGGAAATCCAGCTATGGATTAAGAAGAACAATTGTAAGAGGAGTCATTATGGCACAGTATTATGAAGGCGTCGGACGCCGAAAATCAGCCACTGCAAGAGTGCGGATTGTAAACGGGTCCGGTTCATTTGTGATTAATGAAAAAGCACTGGAAGATTACTTTCCTACCGAGAAAAATAATAAGACGGTTACAGAACCTTTGGACGTTCTGGATACCAACCGGGCGGACTATGATATCAGCGTCCTTGTAAGGGGCGGGGGTGTGATTGGCCAGGCAGATTCAGTTCGATTAGGATTGGCAAGAGCCATTCTAAAAATGGATCCTGAGATGCGGTCTGCCTTAAGCAGGGGAGGATTTTTATCGCGGGATGCCAGAGAAAAAGAAAGAAAAAAACCAGGTCTCAAAGGCGCACGGAAAGCTCCTACGTACACAAAACGTTAATTGTTCCTGGCAGTATCCAGGGTATCAATATTAAGAGTTTGGAAGGATTTAATCCACAACGCGGAGAACACCCTCAAACAAAGTGTTCTCCGCTTTGATTTGTATCCAGGATTAGGCAACCTATGATTAAAGGAAATCAAACCTCACCAAATATCACAATTATTGGATTAGGACCGGGGGATCCAGGATTAATAACACTTCGTGCTTGGGATACCATTCAATCTGCAAAAGAAATCTATCTTAGAACCAGGCAGCATCCCACGATCAATGGATTTCCCTCTGAATTGAAAGTCCATTCTTTTGATGGTTTTTATCAGGAAGAGGATTCCTTTGAGGTAGTTTACCAGCGGATAACCGACGAGATCATTACCCTCAGCCAGGGATCAGCTGGAGTGGTTTATGCTGTCCCTGGAGATCCTTTTGTGGGGGAAGAGACTACCCCCATGATCCTCGCCGCAGCCAGGAAATTAAATATCCCCGTGGAGATCATTCCCGGTGTTAGTTTTCTGGAACCCGTCTTGGCCGCCAAGGAGGTAGATCTGCTTCCTCAAATCACCATCCTGGACGCTTTGGAATTACAGACTGCCCATTTTCCTCCCTTCCCTCCCGATACTCCTGTTATCATCGCTCAAATTCACTCAAAAGATGTTGCCTCCAATGTAAAAATCAGTTTAACGGCTATTTTCCCTGATAAGCACCCGGTGTTCTTAATCCACAATGCAGGAACCGAAGCTGAGCAGGTTGAGAGTATCCCTCTTTATCAATTGGATCGAAGCCAATCGATCGGGCTTCGAACCTCTGCGTTTATTCCACCATTAGAAAAGGGTTCATCCTTGGAATCCTTCCAGGAAATCATCGCCCATTTACGGGCACCGGATGGCTGTCCCTGGGATCGAGAGCAAGATCATCAATCTCTGCGGCCTAACCTTCTGGAAGAAACTTTTGAGGCTTTAGAAGCCATTGATGCAGATGATCCCGCTGCGATGAAGGAAGAATTTGGTGATCTGCTGCTCCAGATCATTTTGCATGCCCAGATTGCAAGTGAATTTGGAGAGTTTTCTATGAGTGATGTCATCCGGGGGATTTATATAAAGATTATTCAACGTCATCCTCATGTGTTTGAAGATCTCTCACTCGATCAAGCGGGAGATGTGATCAGAAATTGGGAGCGGATCAAGGCACAAGAGAGGGATCTCAATGGAGAGGGAGAAAAGGGATTGCTGGACGGCATCCCCGTATCTTTGCCAGCCCTTACACAGGCTCAAACCTATCAAAAACGGGCCGCGCGAGTAGGATTTGATTGGGAGAACCTTCAAGGTGTGATGGACAAGATCCCCGAAGAAATTAAGGAAATAAATCAAGCTCAGGAATCTAGTGAACAAGCAGCGGAAGTAGGGGATTTACTATTTTCTGTAGTAAATATTGCCCGCTGGTTAGGAGTCGATGCGGAAAGTGCCTTGCGAGATGCTAACCGGCGTTTTAAGGATCGATTTTCAGATCTAGAAAAAGAAGCCCGCGCTTCCGGGCGCGAGCTTTCTGAGATGACACTTGAGGAATTGGATATACTTTGGGAGCAGTCAAAATCAAAGAGGAAGGATTAAGGTCTTTCCTCCCCTGCTAGATAGGATTGAATAAACAGGATTCCAACCAGGAAAAAAGGTAATCCGCTAACGGCGACTGCAAACATTCGGTTATGTCCAGCGGAGAAATAAGCAAAAATACTTAAGAAGAGACTGCTTATTATGGTAATCTTTCCACCACTTAGGGGATATTTCCAGGCAATTCCAATCCCAATTGTAGACGTAACCACCAAAACTGTTAATAATACGCCCTCCAGGGTCAGACTCAGCTGTGATCCCAGGGTTTCACCAATGGCTGAGGTTATGATGGTGGACAGCCAGAAAACACTTACAATTACACCGCCGATACGGGCAAACCACATCAGGGTAGTACTCTGTTTATTGTTGTTGTCCATCCACTGCTCCCTTGTGGATTGATCCTCCGAATACATGTTTTATAATCCGCTAATTATATCTCCCAATATTTCTCCGCCCAATCCAGCTGCCCCCTTTGTTTCACCCACATTTCTGAGATTTGCTGCAACCGCAATCCTATCAGCCAGACGTGAAAGTGGCAGACTTTGCAGGAATACTTTACCAGGACCGGTTAGCTTGGCGAGGAAAAGTCCCTCACCACCAAAAAGCGCATTGGTGAAGCCACCGATGAATTCAATGTCATAGTCGACAGATGGTGAGAATGCGACCAAACATCCCGTATCCACACTAAGAATTTCTTCTGCTTTAAGATTTTTTTCTATGATTGTGCCCCCAGCATGGGCGAAAGCTAATCCATCCCCAACAAGCCGCTGCAGGATGAATCCTTCTCCACCAAACAGCCCCGCCCCCAGTTTTTTACTGAAAGCAATTTCTATTTCAATACCTCTGGCTGCACACAGAAAGGAATCCTTCTGGCAAATGAAGGTGCCGCCTAAACTTGTTAGATCGAGGGGAACAATTCTTCCCGGATACGGAGCTGCAAAGGCAACTCGTTTAATAACATCAGTGTTGTTCAGAAAGCTGGTAATGAAAAAACTCTCACCAGTGAATATGCGTTGAACGCCTTTAAAAACACCTCCCCCCATCCCCGTTTGCATTTCAATCCCTTTTTCCATGTAGATCATCGTGCCTGCTTCTGCCCGAATTCCTTCATGAGGATCCAGTTGTATTTCAACCAGCTGCAGGTCATCACCATAGATTGTATATTCAACTATATCTGCCATGACAATTTCTCCTAATAAAATCTGTCTTAAGTTAAGTCCTCATTTCAGATTTTACTATAAAGTTCCCTCATTCCCCGGGAAGTTAATAAAAATGAAAGTGGGTATCAAAAAACCCCGAAAGAACCTTTCGGGGTTGAAAGCTGGGGGCCAGGGATTCGAACCCCGACTTACGGTTCCAGAGACCGCTGTCCTACCGTTAGACGAGCCCCCACCAGCGAAGGGAATTTTATCATTGATAAGTATGTTCGTCAAATCAGTCCCAGATTCTTGATCCTGATATTAATAAAATGGTGGTTTTTACATTATACAGATAGCGATAGGAATGAAATTCCCCCCCGTCATCGAGAGTATGCTAAAATTTGTGGGTAGATTTAACGGGATTCTTCCCAGGGTTATGAAGGAGAATTCAGAATGGACGAAGAAAAGGAATTATCAGATTTTATTAGGAATACTATTAAAGAAGATCTGGCGGTAGGGAAATATGATGGCCGGGTGCATACACGGTTTCCTCCTGAACCAAACGGGTATCTTCACATCGGCCACGTAAAAGCGTTCGCTCTGGATTTTGGGGTTGCGGAAGAGTTTAATGGCATGTGCAATCTGCGTTTCGATGACACCAATCCTGCCAAGGAAGAGGATGAGTATGTGGAGGCTATTAAACAGGATATTAAGTGGCTCGGTTTCGATTGGGAAGACCGGCTATATTTTGCTTCAGACTATTTTGACCAGCTTTATGAATATGCCCTGATCCTGATTAAAAAGGGGAAAGCCTATGTGGATGACCTCTCAGCAGATGAAATCCGGGAATACAGGGGAACGTTAACTGAACCCGGAAAAGAAAGTCCCTACAGGAACCGGGCTCTCGAGGAGAACCTGGACTTATTCCAGCGCATGCGGGAAGGGGAGTATGAATCTGGCAGCAAAGTTCTGCGGGCGAAAATCGATATGGCTTCCCCAAATATCAACCTTCGTGACCCGGTTATGTACCGGATTCTGCATGAATCCCACCACCGCACTGGTGACAAATGGTGTATTTATCCCATGTATGACTGGGCTCATGGTCAATCCGATTCCATCGAGGGGATTACTCATTCCCTGTGCTCGATTGAATTTAAGAATCACCGGCCACTTTATGACTGGTTCCTGGATGAACTGGATATTTTTCATCCCCAGCAGCTTGAATTTGCGCGGTTTAACATGACCTATACCGTGATGAGCAAACGCCGGTTAGTTCAATTGGTGGAAGGAGGATATGTCAATGGCTGGGACGATCCCCGGATGATTACCCTTGCTGGCTTGCGTAGATTGGGCATCCCACCAGAGGCAATCCGGAAATTTATTGAACACGTTGGGGTCGGGTTATCCCTCAGTACAATCCAGCACTCTAAATTTGATTATTTTGTCCGGGATGACCTGAATCAAAGAGTTCCGAGGGTCAATGGTGTATTGAATCCCCTCAGGGTCGTCCTTACAAATTATCCGGAAGACAAAGTTGAGCTAATGGAGTTTCCCAATCACCCTGGTGATGAGTCTCAAGGAACAAGGGAAGTGCCTTTCTCACGTGAACTATACATCGACCGGGATGATTTCCGCGAAGATCCACCTAAGAAATTCTGGCGTTTAGCACCGGGTAGGGAAGTGCGTCTCCGCTATGGATATTTAATTACCTGCAATGAGGTGATTAAAGATGACCAGGGAGAGATTTCAGAACTAAGATGCACGATAGATCCCGAATCTCGCGGGGGCACAGCACCAGATGGAAGACAGGTAAAGGGAACTCTGCATTGGGTTTCCGCTCCCCATGCTCTGGATGTTGAAGTCAGGTTGTACGACCGTTTGTTCAACCATCCGTTTCCTATGGATGTAAAGGAAGGGGAAAGCTTCCTGGATCATCTAAACCCGGGTTCTCTGCAAATTCTGTCCGGTGTGAAAGTAGAACCAGGTCTGAAGAATTCCAATCCCGGAGACCGATTTCAGTTTGAACGGGTGGGTTATTTCTGTGTGGATCCTGATTCCACGGAAGATGAGCTGGTGTTCAATAGAACCATTTCCCTACGAGATTCTTGGGCAAAAATTGAAAAACAACAGGAACAAAGTTTGAAATAAATTTGAAAATGTCCGGGATTAATAACAAGACGATCCATTTTCTACACAAGAATTTGGATCGTCCCCTTTTCTATTGAGAATGTTTTTTTAACTTTGTAGCCGCACTTTCCAGCCGTTTGATGACTGTTTCTTTCCCGATGATATCGATAACATCAAAGATTGGTGGAGTCACTGCTTGCCCTGTACTAGTTTCCCGCAGCAAGCTAAATATCTGTCCTGCTTTCAGGTTCAGATCAGCGGCAATATCCCGGAGTGCTTCCTCCGTTGTTTCCGCATTAATCTCAGGTGTTACCTGGAACAGCTTCGTAATTCTCTGGACAGCTTTAATGGCTTGAGAACTGATGAGTTTATCAGAGATGATTCGATCCACGGCTAGTTCAATCTCATCCAGGAAGAAAAATCCAGTCATGTCAACAACCTCTGTGAGCTTTTTTGTCCGGGTTTGAATTGCAGAGGCAATCTTGAGCAGTTTTTCCCCGTCTGGTTGATAACCTGCATTGTTAAACCAGGGTTTAATCCTGGTTGCAAAATCCTCCAAATCTAGATTCCGGATGTGAAGTCCATTGAAATGATCTAACTTGCTGAAGTTAATGGCTGCAGGTGATGGATTAAGTTTTTCAAGACTGAATTTTTCAATCAGGTCCTCAAGGGTAAAGAATTCCGTTTTGTCGTCGTAACTCCAGCCCATTAGGGCAATCCAGTTGATCACGGCTTCTGGTAAGTAACCAAGTTTTTCCATGTCTTTGATAAAGATTGGGAGACCTCTTTCCTGGGCAAGTTTTGTATCGCGTTTGCTCATTTTCCCTTTACCATCGGGTTTTAAAAACACAGAAAGGTGAACCCAAATCGGTTGCTGCCAACCGAACGCTTGGTAGATCATGACGTGGATTGGAAACGTGGGCAACCATTCGGAAGCGCGAATGACGTGGGTTATGCCCATCAGATAATCATCCACAATGGCTGCCAGATGGTAGACAGGAAGCCCGTTAGATTTGATCAGGATCATATCATCCAAGGTGTTGTTTTCAAACCTGATCTCGCCTCGCAGGAAATCCTCCACAACCGTTGTTCCAGTTTTTGGTGATTTAAAACGGATGACGAATGATTCGCCAGTCGCGATTCGCTCGGTTGTTTGATTTTTAGTCAGATTACGACAAGTACCATCATAATGGGGAGTCTGGTTGTTCTTAATTTGATCTTCACGTACTCGATTAAGCCGTTCAGGTGCACAAAAACAGTAAAAAGCATTCCCTTTCTTAATGAGCTGCTCAGCGTGATCCTGATAAATTTCTTTCCTGAGGGACTGGCGATAAGGGGAATAGGGGCCACCTTGGTCCGGTCCCTCATCCGGCACTAACCCCAACCAGTTTAACGCTTCCTGGAAATCTACTTCGGCGCTTTCCTGGTATCTTTTTTGGTCTGTATCTTCGATCCGCAGAATAAAAGTTCCGCCGGTCTGTCTTGCGAGCAAGTAATCATAGAGTGCAGTACGGGCGCCACCAATATGCAGGAAGCCTGTGGGAGAAGGAGCAAATCGAACGCGGGCTGGATTTTGATTTAAAGACATACAATTTCCTGAGTTTACAGGGACAATTCATTGTACCAGAGTTAAAATTCCAGATACTTATGTCTGAGCAAGATGCTTTCTACCAGACCGATAGCGATGAAGAGTGTAATCAATGAACTACCACCATAGCTGACGAACGGCAGAGTGAGACCGGTGACCGGTAAAAGGTTCAGGTTCATTCCGATATTTACAATAGTTTGAAACGAGATGATCGTTGCTGCGCCGTAGGCGATTAATGCACCGAAAGTATCACTGGACAGACGAGCCGCTCTCAAGCAACGGGCGATGATAAATGCCAAAGTTGCAATCACCACAAAAGCGCCTACAAAACCAAATTCCTCCGACAGGGCTGAGAATATGAAATCGGAGTGACGAACCTTCAGGAAGCGCAATTGGACCTGAGACCCGCTTCCATACCCCTGACCGAGCCATCCTCCCTCACCAATGCTGATTAATGCCTGCTGGACGTTGTAAATAGCACCAAAGCTGGCATCTGGATCTGGAAAAACAAAGTTAATGATTCTTTCCAGTTGATATGGTTTTATCAGTCCGGCAGTATTTTCTGGGTCATAATTCAACAGCAACATTGGTAAACCAACAGCCAAAGCCACCAATCCTGCCCCTCCGGCAAGGAATAACAATTTTATTTCTAAGCCACTCGCCCAGAGCAAGGCAAACCACAAGACCAGAATAACAATCGAGGTGCTCAGGTCAGGTTGGAGGATAATCCAGATAATGATAAAAAATGTGACCAGTAAACTGCGGAAAACGGTGAAGGGCTTTTTAATATTATCGATGTTCTGGGAAAAAAAATTTGCCAGAATGAGAATGATGACTATTTTTGCAAATTCTGAAGGTTGGATAAGGATAGGTCCTACAGAAAACCAGCGAGATGATCCAAAGAGAGTACCTCCGAAGAAAAATAGAACAGCCAGTGCGCCGGCAGTCAACAGATATAAGATGCTGCTTACTGCTCCCCAATACCGGTAATCGATCATCGCTGTGATTACCATAATCACAAAACCGATTCCCGCAAATATGATTTGCTTAATTACTGTATTGGCTTCTACTAATTCAATGTTGCCTGCAATGGCGGACCGGATCATGGTCACGCCGAAGATGGTCAAAAAGGCAACTGCGCCAAGCAACCAGAAGTCAAAATGGTGCCAAGAGATATTGCGCATAAATCAGTATTTTCGGCTAATTGGTCCTGCGATGGGAATATCAGCGATCAGCCTCTGCTGCCGGCCGTCTTGGGTGATATTAATCCGCATCGATTTTGCATCAATTTTGATATAGCGTGAAATAACGTCCAGTAGGTCATCTTTAAGAGATTCCAGCGCGTCAGAGGAAAGGTCCGTCCTGTCATTAATCAGCACTAAGCGCAGACGTTCTCTTGCTTTGTCTGCACTACTCGGTTCCTTTGAAAATATACGGCTGATGAAATTATCCATGCTATTTTTCTCCTGATCCGAATACGCTTGAAATCCGGTTAAAAAATCCACTGCTCTTGTCCAGATCAAGCAGGGGAACATTTTCTCCTAATAAGCGACGGGCGATATTATGGTATGCTTGCCCGGCAAGGCTATTTGTGTCGAGTGCGATGGGAGTCCCTTTGTTGGTGCTGATGATTACGGCTTTATCCTCAGGCACAATCCCAAGCAGATGAATCGCCAATAAGTCCACCACGTCATCTGCAGAAAGCATATCATTTTGTTTAACCATCTCCGTGTCAAGCCGGTTAATCAGAAGCCGGGGAGTTCCTTTTTCTTCTGCTTCAACAATCCCAATAATACGGTCTGCATCGCGAACGGCGGAGACTTCCGGGTTGGTGATCACGATTACCTCATCCGCAGGAGCAATAGCGTTCTTAAACCCGCGTTCGATTCCAGCCGGGGAATCGATCAGAATCCAATCCAAATCAGACCGAAGTTCATTACACAACCGGATCATATCGGTAGGGGACACCGCAGTTTTATCCCGGGTTTGGGCGGTTGGAATTAAGTAGAGATCCGGAATGTGTTTGTCTTTGATCATCGCCTGGTTTAACCTGCACCTTCCTTCCACAACATCTACCAGGTCATACACAATTCTATTCTCCAAACCCATAACAACATCTAAATTCCTTAATCCGATATCCGCGTCAATGCAGGCTACTTTTTGGCCCTTGCTCGCCAGGGCAGCACCGATATTGGCGATTGCGGTAGTTTTTCCCACACCACCTTTTCCGGATGTGATGGTGATAACCTTAGCGCTCATAACAATGTCCTGTCTTGTGTTGTCTAATGAACTTCAAACCAATCATGGGCTGTAACCTGACCGTCTTCCAGCCGGGCGATTTCAGGACGGGGTTTTCCTTTTCTGGGGGGAGATATGCTGATTTTATCAGCTATCCGGAGTTGTGTTGGTGATAAATCAAGGGAACACACAACGGCTTCTGTATCTCCCTTCGCGCCCGCATGCACCACGCCACGCAGCCTTCCCCAAACAATAATATTACCTCCGGCGACAATTTCTGCTCCGGGATTAACATCCCCTAGGATAACGATATGTCCGGGATGTTTAATTTTATGTCCAGATCTTAAAGTGCGTTTAAGAAATACAGCCTCCTCTCCTTCCAGGACTGTATTAATGGGGTGCTTTTCCGAGGTTGGTGAAGATTGATCCACCATTATTACCAATCCCAGATCCTGAGATGCCCGTTCTGTGACAATGGAGGAACTTAATACCCCCCAGAGTTTGATCTCCCGGTCTGAAAGGGCATTCCTTAAAGATGCCAGTATGGGGGATTTCAGCGCTCTGCTCCCAACATCGATCACCAATCGCGCTCCCTCAAAAAATTCCCGGTTCTGGTCGATGTGTTGCAGAAGGGCTCGTTCCTGTACTTCCCAATCGCCTTCTTTCACCTCTATCAGGATACCGTTTTTTATTCCTTTTACCTCGATTTCTTGTGCCTGCATGCCCCAATCTCCATCCTTAAAAACAAATACAACCGGGTTTAACCGATTGCTAAAATTATAGCATGATACCTCAGGGAAGACCGGCTCTACTGTCGATGGTTCTCAGTTCAAAATAGGCTTCGATAGTCCTGCGCACAATTGGACCTGCAACAATTGCTCCTTCCCCGCCGTTATAAGCAAATGCAACCACGGCGACCTCAGGGTTGTCATATGGAGCGTACGCAAGCGTCCAGGCATGGGAAGGCCAGCTGCCAGGGATGCAAAGCCCTTTCTCATTGGCAAAGGTATCACAATATTCAGCTGTTCCGGTCTTACCGGCTACCGCAATACCGATATTCTCGAATGTATCTTCCAGTGTCCCGCTGGTGACTGCAACCCTCATTCCTTCCTGAATTATTTCAACCACCCAGGGTTCAACAGTAATTTTTTCTCCGGTTAATTTTGCCTCGCATCCACCTGCACTTGTGGGATCACTGTATATATCTATGACTGGATCTACAGTAACGTCCCATTTCATCGTCGGCTCGAATGGAAGGATAGTTTCTCCCTCAGCATCTGTGATCCTTTCGATGATGGTTGGCTGCATGAGTTTTCCATCGTTGGCAATTGTTGCGGCAGACATTAAGATCTGCAGTGGGGTGGCAGTAACAAAACCCTGGCCAACACTGGTAATGTATGTATCTCCTGTTGACCAGTTTTCTCCATGAGCAATCCGCTTCCATTTTGGAGAAGGAATAATGCCATCTGCTTCTTCGGGGAGTTCAATGCCCAGAAAATCACCGTATCCTAGAGCTCGAGCATAAGTGCCTAAGCGGCAAATCCCTAATCCATCCGGAACCTCTCCGGGGATGCCCGTACCCAACTCTTCCGCATCTCCACCCCCGAGCTGATAGAAATATACGTTGCTGGAATTAGCCATTCCTCCGATAAAGTCCAGTTCCCCAAATCCTTCATCCTTCCAATCTACATATGTTTGGCTCCTCCCCGGATCATTGGGAGTGTATTTATTGGCAAGCTGTATTTCTGGAGGAGTGGTGATAACTTGTTCTGGAGTGATAACTCCTTCATTTAAGGCACCAAGCGCCGTAGAGAGCTTAAAGACTGAACCGGCGGGAAGTTCAGCGCCCACTGCCTGGTTAAGAAGAGGATTGCGGACATCAGCATTTAGCTGTTCATAATAATAAGCCGGAATCACCCTGGCCATGCGGTTATTCTCATAGGTGGGGTACGATACCATCGCCAATATTTCCCCAGTTTGAGGATTTATAGCGATAACAACACCGCTCGTGATTCTGAGCTCACCAAAATATGCGTTCCAATCGCCAATTTCATCCAACAGGATGGATTCGGCAGCTTGCTGCAGGCGGGTATCGAGCGTGGTGTAGATATTCTGTCCCGACAGGGGGGGGATCACCGGTACAGCATCCCGGATGATCTGCCCGCCGACGTCTACTTCTACAACCCGCTTACCGGGTTTTCCGGATAAGATTGACTCATAAAATCGCTCCAGTCCTGCGTATCCGATCTTATCCCGATTGGTAACAAATCCGCGATCTGTGTAGTACTCTTCCTCGAGACTGGAGATTGGTCCCAGAAAACCGATGATACCTGCAGTCAGGGACCCGGTTGGATAATCCCGCACCGTTTCTATCTCAATAGAAATCCCCGGCCAATCCATGGCTTTTTCCTGGATGATCTGAGCATTCGTCTGGTTAATATTGCAGGCGATTTTAACATCCTGATAGGGGGCGCTTTGTTCGCCATATTCAATGATCTGGCTGATCCCATGATCAGATACACAAGGCACAAATGGATTTTCAGGAGTGATCTCGCTCTGAGAGATAGGAACATCAATATAATCCGCCAGAAAGCGAATAATATCCTGGATAGCTCCCTGATCATCTGGTAAATCTGCCGCGGTGACAACCACATTGTAGGAAGCGACATTTCTCGCCAGTACAATGCCATTCCGGTCAAAAATCACTCCACGGGTTGGCGCGAGACTGATTTCCCGTAACCGGTTCTCCACTGCTTGTGCAACCCAGATATCACCATTGATGATCTGGATAGAAAAAAGGCGGATGATAAATACCAGGAATATCAGTCCGAGCACAATACCAAAGGATGTGATCCGGTTGTTATTGATTTTATTATGGGAAGACACTGGGGAAGGTGACATAGTTATTCCAGTGGATTTATCTGCTGGGCAATATCCTGCGTAATGATAAATACCGGCAGAGAAAGCATAAAGTTAAGAATGATGCTGGGGAGGGTCACTGTTTGAAGAACTGTGTTGAACTGGAGTGAACTTCCCCGGAGGAATAATACCAGATACGATAATCCATGGGTGATTAAAGTACCGGAAAAAACTACCAGAAGCTGCATCAGAAATGAGAAACGCCAAATTCTCTCTCTGAGGAAATAGGCGAACCAGGTTACGATCAGAAAGCTCACTGTGAATAATCCGAAGGGCAAACCGGAAAAGAAGTCAGTCAGAAGCCCTCCTACTATACTCCACTGCCAGACATCCTGAACTGATTTCTGCAAGGCGATTGCAACTAAAACTACCAGCATCAGATCCGCGGTGCCGCGATTCAGCGGTAAGCGGCTGATGACGGCAGACTGGAAAATTGTTATTAGACTAAGAACAGGGATGCTTAGAATCACAGACATAATAAATCACTGATCTTTCGAATCAAGGTGTATCTATTGGAACAAGCGGTGAAATGTCCACTGGATTAAAATTGGTAATCACCAGAACGATATTTAGGTCGTAAAAATCGGTAACTGGTTGGACAGAAGCACTCTGAAAGAGAGCGTTTTCCCGGCTTTTAACACTTGTGATCTGACCGATAATAATATTTGCGGGATAGTTACCACCCAATCCGGAGGTTAATATTAGGTTTCCTGGATTCACATCAGCTTCCTGTGGAATTTGCTCTAGGGTGAGATCTCCAGTGATAGACCCTGATAGGACCGCAGCACTCCGGGATGGTTCAATACGGATGTTGATTTTCGTCGCAGGATCAGTGATTAAACTCACACGTGCTCCTGATGCGGTTACTTGAACCACCCGGCCAGCCAACCCGTTTTGGGTCACCACCGGCATACCGCGTTTTAGCCCATCATCTGAACCCCTATTGATAATGATGTAGTTAAGGAACGGACTGGGATCTCTACCGATGACTGATGCGCCGATGTATTTATTCTCAGGATTAGCTCTGGCAAATTCCAGTAAGGCGGATAATATTTCATACTCCACCAATTGCTGCTGGAGTTCAACGATCTGAGCTTGCATCCGGGCGTTTTCTGCTTCCAGGCCCGTGTTTTGTTGGCGGATTTCTCTAATATCACGAGATGCGGATATAAAACTTTCCATTCCCTGATATTGTTGCGAGACCCAGGTTTGAATGGAAGTTAGGGGAGATAAAACCAATCTGGATAGTGAGGTAAAGACACCGCTAAGTGCCAGTGCTAATATTCCTATTGCTGCCAGACTGATAGCCAGTGTCCGAATTGATCTTGGAAAACGTTTATTCATACCGATACGATAGGATATCCTTGTGTTGGACGTTCTTGGCCATGCTCCTTTTACACTACCCCGGGGTTATGTTCTGGATGTGTTTTCAGCAATAGGGATGATAACGTCGGGGGAGGAAAAAGGTGGCTGAAGTCTCTGAAGGTTTATTCTCTCTGGGCGCTCTTGCGCTCTAAACCGATAAATAAATACTTCCATTTATCCATTTCTTCCAGAGCAACTCCCGCTCCCCTGGCGACACAGCTAATCGGATCTTCCGCCAGCCAAGCCCGTATTTGGAGTTCTTCAGTTAGCCGTTGATCCAAACCTTGCAATAGGCTGCCGCCGCCGGCGAGACAGACCCCATTGTCCATTAAATCGGAGAGGATCTCTGGGGGAGTTTCATCCAGTGCGTCTCGGATAGTATCGATGATTGTTTGAACTGAATCTGAGATGGCATCACGGAGTTCAATGGATGAGATTTCAACCGAATCCGGTAATCCTGTGACCAGGTTTCTACCCCGGAGTGTGACGGTTTTTTCTTCCGGAAGAGGATAAGCTGAACCAATATTTATTTTTGCTTCCTCAGCTAAACGCTGGCCAATGAGTATATTGTATTTATTGCGGATATATTGGATGATATCCTCATCCAGTTCGTCTCCCGCAACGCGTAAGGATCGGGAGGATACTACACCCCCCATTGTCATGATGGCGACTTCGGAGGTTCCACCTCCAATATCGACTATCATACTGCCACCGACAGCATCAATCGGTAATCCAGCTCCAAGGGCAGCCGCAACAGGTTCTTCGATTAAATAGGTTTGCCTGGAGCCGGCAGCCATTGCCGCATCATAAACTGCTCTTTTTTCTACTTCCGTAACACCGGCGGGAATTCCGATAATGACTCGGGGACGAGGGACTGGGACAATGCTCTGCTGATGTGCGCGGGCTATAAAGTATTCCAGCATCGCCTGGGTAATCTCAAACTCGGATATTACACCGTCCCGAAGAGGGCGTAGCGTAATGATGTCAGAAGGTGTCCTACCGATCATTTCTTTGGCAGCAACTCCAATAGCGATCGGTTCCCGGGTTCGTTTATTTATTGCAACCCAGGAAGGCTCATGTATAACGATGCCTTTTCCCCTGACATGCACCAGGGTGTTTGCTGTTCCTAAATCGATTCCGATATCTAAAGAAAAATATCCCAACAGCCAATCGAAGGGAGAAAATGCCACTTCATGCTCCTTTTTGTTCTAGCCAGCTAGATTATACCAGCTTTGTTTTATTATGTATTCCGGAAGATAAACCGAGTAAAAAACTGGAAAATAACCATATTTTAGGTGATATTAAGAGCATCATTTCTGTCAATCAGGGCGATAATCTGGAATCCAAAAGATGATGGTATTTTTGAGTATATAATATAGGTGGTTGTTCAGCCGGGAGGCTCTGATGGCAAAACAAAAACTTACCAGTGATATATCTCAGGTGCTGAGTTTTCCTTTTAAAGATGAAAAGTGGTTAAGTAAACTAGCCATCGCCAGTGTATTAATATTCCTTAGTTTTATTCCGGTCTTCCCTGTAGTCCTTTTCTTGGGTTATCTGGCTGAAATCATCCGCAGAATTGCAATGGACCAGGAATCGCCTTCCCTTCCCGAATGGGATGACCTAAGTAACTATTTCCAGGTCGGTTTCAGGCTCTTTGGTGCAGGTGCTGTATATATGCTCCCGGCGACTTTGTTTATGGTGATCGGGTATGCAGGGATGTTCATCCCTGTGGCCATGATGGAAATTGGTTCATTGACAGAAAACGAAGCCATGTATTATATGATTGCAGCCTACGCGGCTGGTTTTGGATTAATGGGGATAGGCGCAATGTTATCGATGGTGACAGGTGTAATTCTTCCTGTTGCTGGATCACATGTGGCGGTAAAAGGGGATTTTACGGCAGCATTTAGATTTAAAGAGATCTGGCAAATCTTTAAAGCCAATTGGAGCGGATTTCTGGTTGCGTTCCTGATTATCATTGGTGGGAGTATAGTCTTATATTACGGTTCGTATTTTCTCATTGCCACTGTGATCCTGTGCTGCCTATATCCTTTTGCCCTCTGTGTAATGTCTGCTTATCTTGGCCTGGTAGGCGCAGCTTTATTTGGAGAGGCCTACCGGGACGGTACGGCGAGATTGCTTTCACGCGGTGAGTAATTGAGTAATAGCCCGGCGAGAGTCCAAACCTAGTTTTCAAAGATAACCTCCAGATCAGAGCTGGAGGTTTTTATGTCAATCAGGTTCGATCCTTTTGTATTTCCCTTGTAATATCAGCAGAAAAAGTGTATAGTGAGTAATAGGAATATTGCAGGAAAGGGGCAATTACGCAATAATAATCTTCCTTAATCCGGCATTATGGGCTTAGGTGGGTAATTTTGAAGATCGCTGGGGGATATTTAGGAAAGTCCGGATATTGTTTCCTGATTATTATAGTTGTTGGATTAATCAGCGCTTCGTGTCTGAAACCAGTGCGCCGGATATCTATCTGCAAATTGCAAGGTTCAGGTCTAACATCGCCATTCAACGAGCAGGAAGTGATAGTATCCGGGATAGTGACTGTAGATCTTCCGGATAATACTCCAGGGGGATTCTTTATCCAGGATGTAGAATGCAGTAATAAAAGCATCAATGGCATTTCCAGTGGAGTGTTTATAGTTTCCGAAGCCAACTATGATCGGGTTTCTATTGGCGATGAAGTCTCTCTACGCGGTATTGTAGTCGAATTTTCCAGAGAGACGAGTATTCTTGCCAGGGAAGATTCAATCCAGATCTCTTCTGTAGCAAACCCGTTACCTGATGAAGTGGAACTTGTAAAAACATACCAGGATGATGGAGTATCTCTTGATTATGAATCAAGCGAGGGCATGCTGGTGATTCTGCCAGCAGCACGAGTGGTCAAATCAGGGGATATGACAGGAAATTTTTGGGTATCTCCGGACCTTCTTTGGAATGAAAATGATAATCCTGATGATATGAACGGTACTCGCAATTCACTGCGGATATCTCATGATCAGACTAATCATCACCTCAACACAGCTGTTGTAGGTGATTATGTAGAACATCTAGCAGGAGTACTCCGTCAGGATAGAGATGAATATCTACTTCAGTTAATAGAACCTGCCAGAGTGGTGCTAAAGCCCGCTATAAATCATCAGGTAATTGAGATAACTGAGAAGATAGCTCAAGATGGCAGAGAAGATTTTGAATATGAATATCAGGAAGAAGAGATAAAACCATCAAGTACTCCGATCCCTACCGTTACGCCCACAACTTATCCTGTTAATCTACTCATCACAGAAATTCTTCCAAATCCAAAAGGCAGAGAGCCGGATGGAGAATGGATTGAGATCTATAATCCTGATATTTATGCTTTACCCTTGACTGGGATAAAAGTAGGAGATGAGACAACCCAGCGAGGTAAAGAAGGGATGCTGCGTTTTCCGGATGGTTACTACATCGAAGCCAACCAGGTCCTGGTAATTGCCCATAATGCTGCCGCATTTCGATCACGGTATGGTTTTTTTCCTGATTTTGAATTTGTAGATAGTGATGATCTGGTTCCAGACATGCTGCCTTATTCGGGCTGGGGGGGTAGTTCGGTTCAGCTGAGCAATGGTGGCGATGAGGTGATGGTGCTTGATCCCTGGGATAAAATGGTTGACTTGGTCTGTTATGGAAACACTACTTTTCCAACTTTTCATCCCGCAATTCCAGCTCCAAAAGAAGAACAAACCCTGGAACGTTATCCTCCGGATAAAGATCGAGACAAAGCCGGGGATTGGCGGGTACGCTCAGGGGGGTCTCCAGGCAAATTGGACTGGAGTCCTCCGACACAAGCTGCTTCTCCAACGCCCAGTGGGGAACCAACTACGGAACCGTCTCCATCACCTTCAGGAACAAGTACACCCTTCATTCCATCAGCTACTCCTGCTCCAGTTCGGCTGCTGATAAGTGAAGTTATGGCAAATCCGTTGGGGGATGAACCGGAGGGTGAATGGGTAGAAATCTATAACCCTGATATTGAGCCGATGCCACTGACAGGGGTTAAGATAGGGGATGCTGCCTATTCAGGAGATCCGGAAGGAATGCTGGTATTTCCCCCAGGAGAGGTGATCAAGCCTGGTGGTCTGGTCCTGATCGCATTTCAATCAACAGATTTTGAAATGGAATATGGATTTAAACCGGATTATGAAATCTCATTTTCGGATTCGGATGTGAAGCAACTCTTGCCATATAAGAATTGGGCTGGTGAATTCATCCGGCTCAGCAATCTGGGGGATGAGGTAGTGCTGTTAAATGGTTGGAACGAAATTGTAGATGCCCTAGCATATGGAGCTTCAACCTATGAATTCTTCCAACCCCCGGTCCCAACGGCACCTGAGGGGAGGTCCCTGGTAAGAGTTCCTCATTGGGTTGATACGAATTCTGCCGCCGATTGGGAGGTGGCTGAAGATCCCTCTCCGGGGAAACCCAATGTTCCTCTCTTAACCAGCACACCAGGAACTAGTCCTTCCCCATCCTCAACATTTACACCGGGCGTAACAGTCTCAGGTACACCAACAGTAACACCATCTATTACCTCATCTCCCTGGATATCCCTTACCCAAACTATGCAGATGACACCTTCTCCAGCTACTTCGCCATCCCAATCCTCTACGATAACTCCGACAACAACAACCTCACACACGCCTACCATAATGCCATCTCCATCCCAATCTTCCGAGCCAAGCCCAAGTTTATCTTCAACTGCCACTCCTATGAAAACAGCTACGCCGGTTATACCTACTGCAACTGATACTGTAACTCCTTCGCCAAGCCGGGAACCAACGATAACTCCCGGTCTCGCATTAACTGGTTCTTCTACTCCTGATCCCACCATTGCAGGGACAACTGTCCCAACTGCATCCATCACTCCCATTCAACCCTCTTCTACGCCAACACCAACCTCTGTCGAGGATCTGTTAATCGTTCTGAATGAGATTCATGCAGACCCTGATCCTATCCTGGGTGATGCTAATGGAGATGGTGTGGTTCATATTGATGATGATGAATTCCTTGAGTTAATCAATCTCGGTGAGTCAACCCTGGATCTAAGTGGCTGGGTTATCACCGATGGGGTCCGAACCAGATATACCTTTCCGCCTGGTTTAATGATTTCCGGGCATTGTGGCCTGATTATTTTCGGTGGGGGCTCTCCCACGGGGGATTTTGGAGGAAGTCTAGTACAGGTTACAGGAACATTGGCTTTAAACAACACTGGCGATACGGTTTCCTTATGGGATCTGGAAGAGAATCTACGTCTTCGAATCAGTTATGGTATGGAAGGCGGCTTGAATCAATCCTTAACCCGCTATCCGGACCTTACCGGATCTTTACCGCTAACTCTACACGGAGAGATAAACCCAGCTGATAACACTCTTTACTCACCCGGCGTAAAAGTAGATGGGACAGTTTTTGGAATTTGCCCTTAAACTTGCAGATAAAAAAAGAGCCGCCTCTTGGCAGAAGCAGCTCTAGATGAGGAGGGTGAAGCGTTCCCTCGATATCCACAAGATTTACATTTGACGTATTACTAGAACAACACTTCCCTGGATCTCAATGTCAGACGACGAGTCAACATAGATCGGGTCCATGGTTGGATTAGCAGGCTGTAAACGAACTCGGTTACCTTCGTGGTAAAAATGCTTCAGAGTAGTTTCGTTTTGATCTTTTAACCGGACGGCAACCATCTCACCATTTTGTGCCTCCCGGACTGGTTTCATGATGATTACATCGCCATCGCTAACCATGGCGTCAATCATTGAATCACCGTCTACTTCCAGTGCAAATAGATTATCTTTCTGGATATTAAACGGGATCAACGATTCAGGAATCTCAATCTTGGATTCTGCGTCGAATAGGTTGAAGTCTGTTTCAGGGATTGGAATCGGTTCGCTAGCAACAATTCGACCAACAATAGGAATTGAAAGTGCGTTCGAGATCTCATTCACAACCTGTTTGATATTCCCCAGAACCTGATCCACTTTTTCCTGGGCCGCATCTTTGATCTTTAAACTGCGGGAAATATTCTCACTGCGTTCAATGTATCCCATTTCTTCTAACTGCTCGAGGTAGTAATTCACCATCGATGTTGATGTAATATCCGTCCGGGCGCAGATTTCCCGGTAGGAAGGTGCATAACCGTGTTTTGCACGGTAATCCTGGATGGCATCCAGGACCTGCTTATGGCGTTCTTTCAATTGTTTCCGGGCTTTCTGGGCCATCCTCTGAACCTCCCAGGAATAAGGGATAAAAAGTAGAATATTTGTGCTAGTCAGAATTATACACGAACATACGTTCTGTGTCAAGCCAAATATATCAATTTTCAAAATTCTTTTTTGGCATTATTTTTAGGGGGGAAAAATTCAAACGAATTGAATCAAACCTTGATATAAGATATAATTTTTTTCTACACAGCATTTGATATGCAGGTTCAAAAAATCCGTCTTTGGAAGGAAAGTTGTATTTTGAAACCATCAGATAGCAGTCCTAGTAGGTCACGAGGAGGGCAATTTGGGTAAAAAGGGAACAGCTGGAAACCAGGGACCGCAGATTCGCTCAGATTGTTTTGCTGCCTTGGAACTCAAGTCCAAAGGGGGAGTAGAAATTATTCTCAACAGCAAGGTAAATGCTCTATATAATAAGTCGATCCGGGAATTAGCTCTCCAGATCCTGGATTTTTTCCAGGTAAAGAATGCCAAACTTGAACTTGTAGACCGGGGTGCATTGCCATTCGTCTTAGCCGCTCGTATCGAAGCTGCCGTAAAACAATGCCTGGAATCCGAGGGAGAATATTGGTTGGAAATGATCCCGGAAAACCAATCTCTAACCACGAAGGATCGAACCCGTCGATCAAGATTATATTTACCGGGAAATACACCAAAACTCATGCTGAACGCCGGTATTCACAAACCGGATGGTATTATCCTTGACCT
Source organism: Chloroflexota bacterium (assembly GCA_030609055.1). GTDB lineage: Bacteria > Chloroflexota > Anaerolineae > Anaerolineales > UBA11858 > B10-G9. Next base: position 37,069 of record JAUWCZ010000006.1, read on the forward strand.
GGAAGATTCCGTGGCACAGGATAAGAAAGTTGAAGCCCGGTTGGTAGTCCGCAATGCATTAAGGCAGGTGGATTTCTATGGGGCTGAAAGAATGGTTCGCATCAATCAGCTGCCTTTAGGATTGGAGGATTTAAGCTACATCGTACCTCACCATGTGAATCTGATCCTGATACCAAAATGTGAGTCAGCTGATCAAATTCAGACCGTTGACAAAAAGATCTCTGAAATCCTGGTCAAGGCAGAAATGGATCACACAATCTATTTAATGCCAATCCTTGAAAGTGCTCTCGGAATAATCAAGGCGTATGAAATCGCCTCCGCAACTGATAACGTAGCAGCCTTAGCAATCGGGTTAGAGGATTATACAGCTGATTTGGGAGCTCCGAGAACAAAAGAAGGGCGCGAATCCTTTTTTGCCCGTAATCAGGTAGTCAATGCCGCTCGAGCAACAGGGATACAAGCGATCGATTCTGTTTTTTCTGATGTTGCGGATATGGAAGCGTTAAGACAAGTGGTTCTAGAATCCAAATCCCTGGGATTTGACGGCATGGGGTGTATACATCCCCGGCAGATCAAAGTAATCCATGAAGCTTTCGCCCCGTCGGAGGAAGAAATTCATCAAGCAGAAAAGATTGTCAGGGCATTTGATGAAGCGACATCACAGGGCTTAGGTGTAGTTTCCCTGGGATCAAAAATGATCGATCCGCCGGTAGTAAAAAGGGCTCAAAAAACGATTGACCTGGCAGTGAAAAGTGGCATGCTGCCGGAGAATTGGAAAACTCTGAATGTTAAGCAAGGATCGTGATCCTCAGAAACACTAAATAGGAAAATTGTTTATGGCGACTAAATATGTAAAGAACGCAGTAGGAAGGATGATTCCAGAAAAAATCAATGGAAAACCTGTTATCCCTTATCAAGGCGTTCATCAATATAAAACTACTGGGCGAAGGTATGCACCTCCCCTGGCAACCTGTGCTGATTACCCTGAAGATGGGAATAAACTAGAAGATGATCTAAAGACAGCATTAAAGAAAGCTGGTTTAAAAAACGGGATGACAGTTTCTACTCACCATCATTTCCGAAATGGCGATCTGGTTGCCAATCAGGTATTTATGGCAGCCTCGGAGCTTGGTGTAAAGGACTTGGTCTGGTTTCCCTCGGCATCCTTTCCCTGCCATGAGCCTATAATCGAATATCTGGAAAATGGCACAATCCACCATATCGAAGGCAGCATGAATGGTCCCCTGGGTCGATTTGCCTCTCTCGGAAACATGAAGGGGACAGGTGTTCTGCGCTCTCATGGTGGACGCTATCAAGCTGTCCAGGACGGTGAGGTAGTGATAGATATCGCTGTTATTGCAGCACCAACAGCAGATTCATTTGGAAACGGGAATGGATTAACCGGGGAGAGTGCCTGCGGCTTGCTGGGTTTCGCCCTGGCAGATTCCCAGTACGCCCATAAGGTTATCGTGGTGACTGACAACCTGATTCCTTTTCCCTGTATTCCCTGGCAGATTCAAGGGAATTATGTTGATTATGTTGTGGAAATGGAGCAGATTGGCATCCCAGAAAAAATCGTTTCTGGAACCACCCAGATAACCAAGAGTCCTGACCGGCTCTTTATCGCTGAGCTGACAGCAAAATTCTGTGATGAAGCGGGCATCATTCAGGATGGATTTTCTTTCCAGGCCGGCGCCGGTGGGACTTCTTTGGCGATTGGTAATTATTTGGGGGATATTATGCGGGAGAAGGGAATCAAAGCCCGTTTCGCCCGGGGAGGAAGCAATCAATACTTGGTAGATATGCTGGAGGAAGGGTTGATTGACTATATTCTGGATGGGCAAACATTTGATCTAGCTGGTGTGCGGTCCATGCGGGAAAATCCCCATCATGTGAATACAAGCCCTTTTACCAGTTATAACTATCATGGCAAGGGGAATTTTGCTCCCCTTGTGGATGTGGTTATTTTAGGTGCTACAGAAGTGGATATAAACTTTAATGCCAATGTGGTCACCCACTCCGATGGATATCTATTACACGGTATCGGCGGCTGGCAAAACTGCCTCTTCAGCAAAAATGTTATCTTACCAATCCCACTCTTCAGGGACCGGATACCAATTATCAGAGACGAGGTAACCACGATTTGTGGACCAGGAGAATTAATTGATGTGATTGTCACAGAACGTGGGATTGCCATTAATCCCCGCCGTAAAGATCTGCTGGATGCAGTAAAAAACTCCCAGTTACCGATTCGTACCATAGATGAGTTAAAGGAAGAAGCCGAGAAAATATGCGGAAAACCTGAACCAGTTGAGTTTGGAGAGCGGGTGATTGCGGCAATCAAATGGGTGGATGGAACAGTGATAGACGTTGTCAAGCAGGTCTTGGAATAAAATGATTAAGGTAAAAGGAACACTATGAAAATTGAGAAACTCTGGCCTGAATTGTCTTGGATCGAAGATGGGACCCTGCAGAAATCAACCACCAGAACCTGGGAATTAGCACTGGAAAGAAGTGTTTTAACCGGGGAGGATTTATATCGGATCCCCTTTACATTACTCGCCGGGCCAGATTTAAAAGTAAGCTTTATGGATCATAAACGATGTGTGGTCCACGTGGCTCGAGAGAGCGCGCTAAAGATGAGAGATTTTTTTGGTGATGCTCTACCTATCAATCTGGATGTGGTTATTGCTGGTGCGATCCTGGCTGATGTGGGAAAGTTGTTAGAATATGAGCTGGATGAAAATGGCAACTCATTCCAGGGCGCTTACGGAAAATATCTCCGCCACCCGTTCTCCGGGGTTTCCCTGGCTGAACAATGCGATGTTCCGGCCGAAGTATGCCACATCATTGCCGCCCATGCAGGGGAAGGGGAGATGATAAAACGATCTACAGAAGCGTATATTGTCCACCATGCGGATTTTATGACATTTCTACCCTTTAAAAGCCGCTTGGAGGTCTAACCCGGGTAACAATTCCTCTTGTTTATGTTTTTTCTCTCCTATCAGAAGAACAGGTAATCCAATGCCCCAAACTTTTGCAGAAAAAATCCTGGCAAGGAAAGCTCAACTCCCGGAAACTGTGCCGGGTCAGATAGTTGAGATCACACCGGATGTGATCCTCTCCCATGACAATACCGCACCGATATTCGGTCTGTTTCAACGTATGGGGGGTGTGAAGGTATTTAATCCAGAAATGCATGCGGTTATTCTGGACCATGCAACACCGGCCCCCAGCACCAAACATGCAGAAAACCACCGAGTGATCCGTGACTTTGTCAAAGAGCAGGGAATTAACAACTTTTTTGACATCGGGAAAGGAATCTGCCACCAGATCCTGGTAGAAGAAGGGCTTGCCCTGCCGGGGGAGATCATATTGGGTTCGGATTCCCATACTTCACACGCGGGTGTGATGGGAGCGTTTGCGGCAGGGATTGGCCGAACAGAAATGGCGTCCATCTGGGCAATCGGTGAGATCTGGCTGCGGGTTCCGGAAAGTATGAAGATCACGGTTAAAAACTGTTTACCGGTTGGTGTGACGTCAAAAGACCTGGCATTATATATCATCGGGGATCGTAAATCAGACGGGGCTTTATATATGTCCGTGGAATGGCATGGCGAGGCTGTTGAGGCATTGCCATTGAGTCAAAGGGCGACACTCACAAACTTAATGGCTGAAATGGGCGCTAAAAACAGTTATATACCTCCTGACCAGCGAACACTTGATTATTTACAAGACCGCGCCCGACGGGAATTTACGCCTGTCTATCCTGATGAAGATGCTCATTATGCCCTTGAATTGGAATACGATGCGGGAACTATCGAACCGATGATTGCCTGCCCGCACACAGTAGATAATGTCAAACCGCTTTCGGCAGTCAAGGGAATTTCCATTGACCAGGCATTCCTTGGCACCTGCACCAATGGACGACTTGATGATCTAGCTGCTGCCGCAGAGGTGCTGAAGGGACGGAAAATAGCTCCGGGCAGGAGAATGATCGTTATCCCAGCATCAGAAGCGGTTTATCTGGCGGCCCTTCAGGCTGGATATTTGGAAACGTTCCTGAAAGCCGGAGCAGTAGTTGAAAGTCCGGGATGCGGACCCTGTATGGGAAATCATATGGGTGTGCCGGCAGTGGGGGAGGTATCCATCAGCACAGCGAACAGGAATTTCAGGGGACGGATGGGAACCAAGGAAAGTGATGTGTACCTTGCCAGCCCCGCCGTAGTAGCTGCTTCGGCAGTCGCAGGAGAAATTCAACACCCGAGGGATTTATAGGATTTATCAAACGACTATTATGCAGGAGTGAATAATGGGAAAAATCCGGGGACGAGTCTGGAAATATGGGGATGATGTCAACACCGATGTGATCTTTCCAGGGAAATATACCTACACGGTCAGCGATCCGAGTGAAATGCCCCAACATGCCCTGGAGGATTTGGATCCTAAATTTGCTGGAGAAGTAAAACCCCAGGATGTGATTGTAGCTGGAAGCAACTGGGGCTGTGGTTCTTCCCGCGAACAGGCTGTAGTCTGTTTAAGCGAAGCAAAGGTGGGCGCCATTATTGCCAAATCCTTTGCCCGTATTTATTACCGCAACTGCTTAAACAACGCTCTGCCAGCGATTGTTTGCCCTGAAGCAGTGGATGTTATTCAGAACGGAGAGACGATCGAAATCAAGCTGGAGGAAGGGAAAATAATCTCTGCTGCGGGAGAGTTCAGTTTTCCGCCCCTTCCAGCAGCTGTGATGGAGATATTCAACGCCGGCGGATTAATTGAATATACTAAAAATCGGCTAAAAGTTGAGGATTAAAACCTAATATTCATAACTGAAATAAACTCCCTTGCATAATTCCCAATTCAAAAATCATTATCAATCAGGAGAAGACTTGAGATGGCAAAATACAAAATTGCCTGGATGCCCGGAGATGGAATCGGTCAGGAGGTTATGGAAGCTGCCCGGATTGTTCTGGATAAACTGCAGCTTGATGCGGAGTACCTCCCAGCTGATATTGGGTGGGAATTTTGGCGAACAGAAGGAGAAGCACTACCGCAACGGACGCTTGATCTGCTGAAAGAAGTCGATTGTGGTTTATTTGGTGCGATTACTTCCAAACCCAAACTAGAAGCAGAAAATGAGCTGATTCCGGAACTCCAGGGTACTGGCTTATCCTACCGTAGCCCTATTGTACGACTGCGGCAGAAGCTGCAGCTGTATTACAATCTGCGTCCCTGCAAGGCTTATCCGGGAAATCCGCTCAACTACCGGGATGATATCGATCTGGTGGTCTTCCGGGAGAATGCGGAGGGATTGTACAGCGGTGTGGAATTCCATCCTGTAGAGGATGATTTGAGGGAAATGATGAAAAAATATGCCCCGGCTTTGGGCAATTTTGATGATGTGGCGGGCGATACAATGGCGATGACTGTCAGGGTGGTTACTTTACGCGGTGCAGACCGGATTATCCGCCGGGCATTTGAGTACGCTAAAAAACACGGTTATCCAACTGTCACTTTGGTGGAAAAACCGAATGTACTACGGGAAACCAGCGGCATGATGGTTCGGGTTGCCCGGGAAATCCAGCAGGAATTTCCCACTATTGAGCTCTGGGAAACCAATATCGATGCCCAGATGATGTGGATGCTGAAAAATCCAGAAAACTACGGAGTGATGGTAACCGGTAATTTATTTGGTGATATTTTATCTGATCTGTCCGCGCAGTTGGTAGGCGGACTGGGTTTTGCCTCCAGCGGTAATATCGGTGATGACCTGGCAGTATTTGAACCCACTCATGGTTCCGCACCGAAGTATGCCGGAAAGTATATTGTTAATCCCAATGCCATGCTGTTAACTACGAAAATGATGCTCGAATGGCTTGGGGAAACTGAAAAAGCAAGTGCCCTGGAGAGCGCCATCGCCACTGTCATTAAAGAGGGCAAAGTCAGAACCTATGATATGGGCGGAGAGAGTTCGACACTGGATGTTGCCAACGCTGTTGCAGATAGACTGTAATAGCTAGGATGCTGTAGATAAGTTAAGAACATAGTGCTGAAAGGAGAGGAGAATGAGTTCATTAAGCGCAAAAATGGCAAAATTCGCGATTGATTTGAAGTACCAGGATATCCCGGAAGAGTCTATTTGGGAGGCGAAGCGGTTTTTGCTGGACAGTGTAGGATGCGCACTTGCGGCGGTGAACAATAGAGATATGGCTGCTATGTACCGGTTCATCGAAAAACTAGGTGGTACTCCAGAAGCATCTGTGATTGGAAAGGATTTCCGGACCAATGCCTCCAATGCTGCGCTGATGAACTGTCTGCTCACCAGGGCACTTGATTACAACGATATCTATTGGGAACAGGATCCCTCTCATCCCTCTGATATGATCGGTGCTGCCCTGGCAGCTGCTGAAGTGAACCGGAAAAACGGTCGGGATGCGTTGGTTGCAATCATTATCGCTTATGAACTGGAGATCCGCTGGTGCCACGCGGCTGATCCGGGTGTTCGTGAAGTAGGCTGGCATCATGCGACGTTAACACAATTTGTCAGTCCGCTTGTAGCAGGAAAAATGTACGATTTGGATCTGGACCAGATGATTGCGGCCGTGGGTATCAGCGGTAGCAGTCATTTTACACTGGGAGGTGTGGTTGCGGGACACCTCACTAATATGAAAAATACAGCCGATCCGCTGGCAGCCCAGGCAGGCGTCATCGCTGCCTTGATGGCCAGGGAAGGATATGAAGGACCTGTG
>JAUWCZ010000093.1 GCA_030609055.1 Chloroflexota bacterium
TAGAGCTTATGATTATTATTACAGAATCTACAATCCATTGTAACCTGAGTTTTCTTGCTCTCTCTTCTTTCTTACGGTCAGCCGGTAAGGTTACCCTCGGGCGCATAGACTGGATCAAGTATATTGACCACTCAGAGGAACATTATATTACCTGTCTCGCAACCCCAATTTATGTGGCCGCCCTGGTTCTATCTACATTTTAACCTCAGTTATCCTATCAGTAGGACTCCATTTCCTCCAGGAGCTTAAGCGCTCGATTCTTTACTGCCGGGCTCCCGGTCTCTGTTAATTTTTCAACCATCTGAAAAACCTTCTGACGGAGCACAGCATCCTCAGTTGACAGATCGGCCAGGGCTTGCAGAGCGTTTGTTTGCACGATCTTACTATCATCCTCTAAATAGTTGAATAGAACTTCAGCTGAAGTTCTTCTTTCTTCTTTGGTTAGTATAAGGCGGGGTATCAATTGGGCAGCATGCCAGCGTACTTCTTGCTGCTTTACTGCTGCCACATGTTTTACCAGATCAGTCTTGTATGGTTGCAGATAATCGGGATGTTCCCGGGTAATTTTCTCTACCGCATCAGCTGCCCTCATTCTGACCAATGGATTATCGTTCAACATCGCTTTGAAAACTGCCTCAAATAAGCCCGGATTGTTGAGCACCTCTTCAACTACCTCGTTTGATCTACCGATGGAACGAAAGTCCCCTCCTTTTAATTTCTCAATAATACTTTTCATACAAAATGTCCTTAATTATTAAACATCAAGCCCTTCCCGCCCCAGTGTGCCAAGAATCAGAGAAAGTTCTCCCCGATGATGAATTTCATGTTCGATGACATGCCAGATGATCCACAATAACGGCAGATTCTTATTCCAGGGTGTATCAACTATCTTTGATAAATACACAACCTCAAGGGATTCCAGGTAGGCAATGGTTCGGGCATGAACCTCTTCCAGAGCCTGGAGGATGGATTGTTTGTCAGAGTAGTTATCGAGTGTATAGTGGTCCGGCCATTGATCCAGCTCCCGGGAGATAACATATCGCAGCCAACCGTCTTCCGCATCAGCGATGTGGAGCATAATTTTTCCGACTGACCAGGACCCCGAATATGGGGTGTAAATAAGTTCCTGGTTATCAAAAGATTCAATGGTCGCGATTAACTCAGTTCGGATTTGATCCCAATGGGAAAAAATGTCTAATGGTTTCACGTCTACCTCCCGGGGCACCCTCATTAACTACTAAGTTTCGTTGGAAAGTATGCCACCACACCTGTTTGATGAACCGGTAACGAGCAGGAAATTTTCATTCCATCCCGACCCTCTGACTTCGCCTCTCTATTAACACTACATCGCGCCATTTCCCTGCCATTGGACCATAACTCATCTTTCCTATCTTAGTTCGAAGGCCGACTTCTTGAAATCCAAGCTTTTTATGCAGCTGGAGACTGTTTTCATTCTCAGGAAATATGCCTGCCTGCAAGGTCCAGATTCCTTCCTTTTCTGATATATTTATCAGCTCTTTCAGCAGCACTTCACCAACCCCCATGCCCCGATTTTCCTCTGATACATAAACGCTGACTTCTCCGACGCCTTGTTAGATGCATCTTTGAGAAACTGGCGAGATCGCTGCCCAACCAAGAAGTTGGTCTCCCTCCTGGCAAACCAGGGAGCATTCCGCCAGATGTTTCCGGGACCATTCACCCCAGGACCTGGGAGGTTCTTTTTCAAAAGTTGCCTGGCCTGTTTTGATACCATCCTGATAGATCTTTTTTACATCCGGCCAATGGCTTGATTTCATTAACTTAATATTCATGATTTGATTCCAGCAAAGTAATTGATGGCTTAATCAAAAGGCTGTTTGCGATCTGGGGAATTCCAATCATAGGGGAATTTCCCTCTACTCCAGCTATGACTAATCCGGGCAATGAATGTAATTCTAATGCAAGGCTGATTATCGGGCATTAGCCAAATAATTGACTAACGAGGAAAGATATGAATGTGTTAATAATGATAGCAGCATAATAGAATTTGCCAATGCTTTTAGCCTTAATCTCGCCGTTTTCCTCAACAACCACAAAATCCAGCCAGCTGCGTTTCCAGGTATCTGTTTTTATCCGGTAAACCATATGAACCAGGAAACTCAACAAAAAAAAGAGCGTAAAGAATAGAATAGTCTTTTGGATACCATTGAGGTAGTAGTAGGCTATTAAAAAACCGAGCAGGATAAAGACTTTCAATTTTTTATACCACCGGGGCTGAAGGGTATGCGATTTAATAAAATTCGCATCATCTTTAATTTCTTTCAGTAGTCTGGCCATAATCTTCCTCATTTCACACTTAAAAAAAGCATCACTATACCGCCGATCACTAATCCTGCTACAATTGAAATCACCGTCCCAATTAAAAAGCCCCTGAAATGATAGCCATAGTCTTTATAAGCCTTCATTCCTTCTGTTCCCTGTATAACCAGAAACCTCGGGGTTATTGAGCAGAAAATCAGCCAATCCAACACCAGTAAATCTACAAGGTTAAAGATAAACCCAATCCCAAAGGCGTTCACTGTTAGATAAAGAAAAGGAAGCTCTCCACCGTATTGGCGCTGGAGTGTCAACGTTGAAAAGAATGGCACAGCGAACAGGAGCAGCAGAAAAGGAATCCCTATAATTAGGGATTGGCGCTTCTCTTGATCTGATTTCGGCGGTACCCGCTCCTGGATCTCATCAGGGTAATCCTGTAGGAAAAGCCTGGGATTAAACCACAATATTACAACCAGATAGAACGATGCAAGCATCGATAGAATAACTCCATCAAGCATGGTTTTGCTTAGGTTTATCATAACCAAAGTCTCATCTGTGGAATGGTATTCATTTTCAATTTATCCAACAATGCGGGGCATACTATGCTTATATGAGGTCATTCGGGAACATAAAATAAATCGTTCTGTCTTTTTCACTAGCAGATTCTTCCCAGAAACTTGCTCTTCCTGCATCCGTGGCAAGTGTCTGGTAGACTTTGGTGACCGGTGATTTCAGATGCAGTCGCCAGGTAATCGGATTTGGATCGTCTTGAAAACTCAAACCTGCTCCTCCTGTCATTATGAAATCATAATTAGCTAGAGGTTGTCTTCTTCCTATCATTAATAATTTGATTAATAATACCTACGGCATTCTCTATGCCTTTTTCTTCTCGGATTATTTCACCGAGGGCAGCCGCTTTTTGACGGAACGCCGTATCACTGGTGGAGTGCCGGATCATCTCGCTTAATCTTTCAACAGTTAATTTCCGAAAATGGATCGGGGAAGGACCTACCCCCAGGGCAGCGATCCGGTTTCCCCAATAGCTTTGATCAAATCCCAACAAGGGTATCGCACAGGATGGCACCCCTGCCCTGAGTCCAAAGCCTGTGGTCCCGGATCCGCCGTGATGGATCACCAATGCCATCTTTGGAAACAGCCAGCTGTATGGAGCATAGTCGATTTTAAAAACATTTTCAGGCAACCCAAAATCTCCGAGACCACTCCACCCTGTATGTAAAATCGCCCGTTGGTTGGTCAACTTTAATGCCCTGAGAATGGTTTGTGTGGTCTGGGCAGGGTTTTTCACCGGCATGCTGCCAAATCCGATAAAAATCGGAGGTTGTCCCCTTTCAATAAAATTCATCAGGGCAGATGGCGGTTGCCAACCCGGGTCGTCTGGATACCAGTATCCTGTGATATGGATATTTTCTCCCCAATCCGCCGGCCGGCCCACCACTTTGGGACTGAAGCCATTCAGAATCGGACACCCTCCGGTTCCACCAGAACCAAAATATTCCATCCTTGATATGCAAGACAATCCCAGCTCCTGAATCCGCCAGCGATTGATCACTTTCCGGAACATCAGCCAGACAACACTCTCACCAATGGTATAGGTGTTCCGGTTATAACCGGGCGATGGAATCTTAGGAAATCCCATCAAGGGGAAGGCATCTGTACGGGCAAGTGGAATAACAGCAGCTAGAATCATTGGAATGTTAGAACTCTCTGCCAGGTCAGCCCCGAATATTCCCCCCGGCAGTTGGTTAATGAGTAGGTCTGTTTCCCTCAGGTGAGGGGCAGATAAAGCCCGGGTATATTCTTCTGCTATAGATCCAAAGGATCGTGCCATGGTGAATATGTTCGAACCGCCCTGGGCAACCAGGGAGCGGGGATCCCCATGTATGGGGTGGAACTCCAGCTCCAGTTTTCTGATCGTGGGAGCAAAACCTTCAAAGGTAATAAACCGGACTTGGTGTCCAGATTCCTTTAATCCTCTCCCAAGTGCTGTATAGGGCAAAATATCACCGGTTGAGCCCAAAGCGAGAATTGTGATGTGCATACGCAATCTCAGTTTAGTCTGATTTCGGGTTTAATAATTTCATAGCCGCGAAATTATCGAGTATCAAAAGGCGCCTCAGCGGCCTCATTTCTTCAATTGCTTCCCCTGTGATGAGCAGGTGATTACCTAATCCAGGGCATCAATACCCCTGTGCTGCTCTGATAACATTCGTACTCCTCACCAAAAGCATTGAGGAGCTCTTGTTCTTCAGCAGGAATCACCAGGAGTCGGAAGGCAATCAGCCCGGCCAGGCTGTAACCAAAAATGATCCAATCCTCAAAAACCAAGCTGATCGAGAATAACAAGAGGAGCGCCCCACTGTAAAGCGGATGTCGAACCCATCGATAGGGTCCACTTGTTATCAATTCATGATCCTGTTTAATCAGAATTGTCTCAGAGATATTTTTCCCGATACTGCGGAATACCCACAGAATCCAAGGAACACTGAACACGGCGATCAAAGCTCCAATGATCTGGATAAACAACGGTAGTTTATATTTGGACCATGCCAATAATGGGGGGAAAAAGATATTTAATAACAATGCAACCAGCAACGGTAACGCAAACGCCATTCGGAGGATTAAGACCAGCCAACCCTCTTCCTGCCGCCTGATGAATTCCCCCTCCTCTCGAGCCCGCTTTCTGTAGGTTGCAGAAATGAAAAAAGTGAGTACCAAAACTAGCAGGATGAGGATCCTGAAAATCAAGCCTGTATTCATCGGCAAACTCCAATCAATTACCAATAATTCTACCAGTTCATGAGACTGAGTTTTAATCGTTAGTTCTTGACGATCTGAACCCCTTTCCAGAAGGCTATATATCCGGTGATCTCCTTGGCTGCATTTTTGGGGTTCGGATAATACCAGGCAGCATTGGGATTTTTCTCTCCTGCTACCTCAAGATTGTAGTAATTTGCGCTGCCCTTCCAGGGACACTCACTGGTTCTTTCGCTCGATGAAAAGTAATCATAATTCACGGAGTTTTGGGGAAAGTAGTGGTTACCCTCAATCACAAGTGTGTCGCTGGATTCAGCGATGATTTCATTATTCCAGATGGCTTTCATTGGTCCAATTTCCTCTTGCCTGTTATTTTGGCTTTTATTTATTCTTTGTAGATTGCCTTATATTGATTGCCTGAAAGCCAGGATTCTTACGGCAGGAATGATAAGCCCGGGGTCGGGCACTAGGTATACTGATTAGCCATCTGAATCACCCCAGCGGTAGCGTTCTTATCACCCGAAACCTAAACCCCTCATCGGGATTGATTAAAGCTAGCTCCTGACACTGAAAAGATCCGGATACGCTCTCGTCCTGCAGCTGCTCGAGCAAAGATTCGTCTACGGGTGGACCGGATTGTCCCTCGGTGATGGTCATGTGAGGGATAAAACCTTCCGTATGTTTCAGCGTCAAGTTAAAGAATCCTGTTTTATGCAGGGCTTGGCGGATGTCCAGTACTTTCTCGGCAGGGTCAATTTCATACCAGATACAGGGGTAAGGCAAAAATGAGCTTAAAGGCCCGTAGTTTATCTCGAAAGCATTAAATTCTTTAATAACCCTTTGGACATGATCCCACTCATCATTAAAAAGGGTTTTAATAAGCGGCTGGGTTACTGTGATATGCGTTTCACAGAAGGACTGCGAAATCGGATCATAGGTTTCACGCTGCTTATTAACGAATTTTCGTACCTCATCCGTCGGCCAGATCACAATAGTTCCGAACTGATACTCCTTCTGCCATTCTTCCCAATGTTCCATCTCTCCTCCATTTGCAGGGTTTTTCAACTACCATAGTCTATCTTACACAATATTGAGAGATTTTATCGTATTGCAGGCGATCAGATTGAAATTCGGTTATTCTGAAGCTGGCCCGGGGTCATAAAAAAGAATCTCTTCCCGGATTCCATCCTCTCCCATAATAAAAAGAGAAGCACCCCGAATGGAAAATTTTATTCCAGAGGAATTTATACCGCACCAGGTCCATTCTCCTGCAGCCCTTTCCCCCATGGAGAAAAAATTAACATTTTCAAAAGCAATTTCCGGGGTTGAAAAGAGCCGGTCGTAATATGCCCTCAGTTCGGTTTTATCTGTTATTCGATTGCCAGATGCAATATCCTCGAGCAGGAATTCCGGTGCATAATGCGCTGCCAATGCTTCTGCATCCAGGTCGACTAGTGCTTTTGCAGCTTGTTGAAGTAATCTTTCAAAATTCATCCAACACCTCCATGGTATCTCTGATAAGGGACCCATTTGCTTATCAAGAATGAGTAATTAATTGTTATCCATCGATGGTGAGTTTATCCAGCATATCCCCAAGTTCACTCGCTAGTTCCGGGATTTCATCAGAAATCTTCACCCAGTACAACTCAAACAGGATCGGATCCTTCGCTATCCCCAGAAATTATTCTGCTGAGAGGACGAGGGGACAGCTGATAGATTTTCAATGTAATTAAAGATTAATTTATCTTTTCTTCCAATAAGCTTTTTAACATCCTCAAAGCATGAAGGGTGACCCATTTTGAGGGCTGCCCTATCGTCTCAAGTTTGATGTACTTATTCACCCATTGCCCCCCTTTGGGATGCTTTTCGCAAGGCCAACGACCTGTTTGATCTTGTTTCTCCAGAACCAGGCTGAGCCCGGCTTGAATTCGCTCCTCGTCCGGGGTGATATACGGTGCCAGTAATTCCAGCACTTCCAGGATATCTGAATCAAATTGTAATGGAAAACCAAACTCGAGCCATCTTGGGCTTGGTTTAGTTTTGCCATATTGGTACAAGTTTGAATTCAAAAACTGTTCCACTGCCAATTTTCGTGACTCGATAATTTGCGTGTTAAGCCATTCGGTTGGTAAATCCTGGTATGCACGCAACACATCTGCTGTCGCCCACAGGCAGGAGAAAGGATGCAATTTAGAGACACAAGGCCAGACCCCGTCCTCGGCCTGAGTCTCCAGCAGTCATTTTAGTAGTTTTTTTGTACGGGGATCATCCTTGTATCCATTCCACAACATCAAGCCCAGTAAATTGGCTCCATGACAAGGGAGTTTGGCAATCCGCCCCTTAAGTTCGATCCCATAAGAACCATCTTTTTGTAAACATCCCCTGATCCTGTAATCCAACGCTTTTTTGACTTTGCCGTTTCCTTGATAACCTAACCACTTCAACAGTAATAGGTTGCGATATGTACCACGGTGCGGTCGGGGATCTGAGCCCCAGTATCCTTCTGGCCGTTGCCGCCTGAGAAGTTT
>JAUWCZ010000078.1 GCA_030609055.1 Chloroflexota bacterium
AGCCAGAACTTGCCCGGCGACAATTCGCTCTGCGATAGTCTGCTTACGTTCTTACTCCACATTCCCAGCATCCGGCAGTTGAAAGACATCGTCTACCGTTTTACCAAACACTCTGGCAATCTTGATCGCCAGGATCAATGACGGTACATATTTTTCCTGCTCAAGGGCGATGATCGTCTGCCGGGTGCAGCCGCATAGGTCGGACAGCTCCTGCTGGGTCATTTCGCTCTGCTCGAAGCGCAGTTTGCGGATCTGGTTATTAATCTTCTCTTTAGCCATTGCCGCTCATTTCTCTGTGCAACACCAGTGTGGCGACAGCCTGCGCGAGTAGCCCGAAGCAGGCGGTGACATACGCCAAGAACCACATCCACCCGACGGGCAGGCTGCCAGCGGTTTCATAACCGAGGAACAGGGCGATGCAAACGGTAAAAACGAAGACCAGCACCGCAACCAGGGCAATCTCATTCGCCTGGCGGGCAATCTCCAGGTCTCGCTCGTCTCTGATCAAGGCTTTGTCATTTGCTTTCTCTCGGGTCAGGTAGAGCATACTGATGTAACCAATGAACCCGGCGCCCAGTATTAACGCGGCGACCAGCATGCGAATCGAATCATCCGCGTAGCTGGCTGCACCTCCACCCAGAAAGAAAACCAATCCGAACGCCGCTGCAACCAGCCCCCAGATACCTAATCCAAAACGCGCTCTTATTTTTGTTTGTGTCATCATTTTTACTCCTCATGTTATATTTATCTTACAAATTGTAAGCTATTTCATACATTTTGTCAATACTTTCTTACATTATTGTTTGATTAATACACTAGTAGCCTGAGTTCGGAATAAGAAAAGGATAACTCAAGGCTAACTCAGCTAAATGCATACCTATTTAGTTCTTCAAAGATATTGGCGATAGTCATCAATGCGATTGCCTATTTATTTCTTGGAAGAAGTTATGGATAGAGAACCAAAAGTTCAAACTGATAAGCAGATTGTTCCGTGTCAGAGCTTTTGAGACAAACCGAAGCTTATTCCGCGTCAGAGTTTATGAGATAAAATGAAGCTTAGAATTAAGAGATGCTTTCCACCAATAATTCTGAGATCGGTACAGTTTCGGCGCAAATACGGTGGAAACAATGGACTCGAATGACCCTTCTCTTACACTGAAGAACTCACCAGTTGTTGACTGAACCTTTAGAAATAGTCTCCCACACAAATCACACGCCTTTTGCGCAATTCCATCATTATGCTGATGATTAATATGGGTTACGAATGGGGAGACTCAGCTTCAAATCGGGTTCGGAATAACATCGGGATGGAGCGGACCCGGTGTGCGGCCGCTTTTGATCTCGTTCGATGTCTTTCCGGGCCGATTATCCCGGAGCCGTTAGAATAAATCCCAGACAATTATAGAGTGTAGATAGATCTATGAAACTTTTTTTCGAAAATCTATTAAGAGCTGTTTTGTATATACTCGGTTTTATCTTCTTGTGGCTGACCATGGCCAGGATTCTGCGAAAATTCTTGCACTTTCCCGCTCCGGCTTTCCTCGGCCACTTCCTGGACAGCGACCTGCGAAGGAAAATCCAGCCGCCTGACCAGCTCATCCAGCGCAGCGGGATTAAGCCCGGACAACGAGTCTTGGAAATCGGCTGTGGAAGCGGAGCCTTCACAACTTATGTTGCCCGAGCTGTCGGACCGGATGGGGTTGTGGAAGCCCTTGATATCCAGCCGGATATGCTGGCGCAGTTAAAAAAGAAATTAAGCCTTCCGGAGAACAGCGATCTCCAGAATATCTACCTCCATAAGGCCAGTGCTTATGAACTGCCTTTTGAGGATGAGTCTCTTGATCTGGCCTACATGATTACAGTATTAGCAGAAATTCCTGATCAAGAGAAAGCATTAGCCGAGGTAAATCGTGTGTTGCGACCGGGCGGTATCCTGGCAGTGAGCGAGTTTTTCCCCGATCCGGATTACCCGCTGAGTAAAACAACCGCAAGAAGGGGGAAAGAAGCTGGCTTTGAGGTAGAGGGAGTTTATGGCAACCTCTGGACCTACACGGTCAGGTTTAAAAAACCAGGAACCAGACGACCAACAGCTAGATGACAACAATCACACAGGATATGCCCTCTGCGGTAGTAATCGAGTTCATTAAACTACTCAATCATAATAAGATCGAGGTGATTATCGACGGCGGCTGGGCGGTGGATGCTCTGCTGGGGGAACAAACCCGCCCCCACGAGGATCTCGATGTAGCAGTCTTCCACAAAGATGTACCCAAAATCCGGACTTTGCTGGAGGAAAGAGGTTATAGCGAAGTCCCCCGGGATGACAGCTGGGAATGTAATTTTGTTTACGGGAACCATGAGGGGCATCTGGTGGACATCCATAGCTGTACATTCGATGAAGAGGGGAATCACATCTTTGGTGTGAAGTATCCCTACGAGTCACTCCAAGGATCTGGGGTAATCAGTAGATTTCCAGTCCGATGTGTCCTTCCGGAGTGGCTGGTGAAATTCCACACCGGATATCCTCTAGAGGACAACGATTATCATGATGTGAAGTTACTATGCCAGAAGTTCGACATCACCATCCCGGATGAGTATGAAAAGTTTATTTCGGAAGATCGGTAACCTCCCCTTACATTCCTGCAATAAATAAGGGGGAAAATCGCATATTGATTGGTGAGCGAGCCCTTCGACTACCCCCTCGGCGGAGTATATACTTAGCAGGTAGAAGTGCTCGATTCCCCTCAGAGTGAACGCGGCAATCTCCTGTTATGTTCTAAAGGGCGACCCGGTGGGTCGCCCCTACACAAGCTAATAAGTTACTTGATCTTTTGAATTTTACAAAATATTCAAACCTTAAAACTTTCCAACTTTCAACCTTTAAACCCATATCACCTCGTCTCCCTGTCCCCAAATCTCCCAGTCTTAAATAGGTGCTACAATGAAATCAAAAGGGATAGGCTCCCCGTCACTGTGACTTTTCATCATCCATCATGTCATACTTCTTCTCGCTGAACATCGCAATTTCCAATCTTAGGAGGGCAGAATCATGCGTGTGATCAACCAGGAAACCTGGCCTCGAAAGAACCATTTTAATCTCTTCAATTCAATGGAATTCCCTCATATCGGCTTATGTGTTCAGGTGGATATTACCGATTTGTGGGCAAATCGCTCCCGAGTTGAATCATCTCCCACTATCGCCCTGGTATACACGTTGACAAAAGCAGCCAACCGTGTACCCGAGATGCGGCAGCGCATTCAAGGAGACCAGGTTATTGAGTACGATGTTGTTCATCCAATAATCGCGGTTCTCGGAGAGGATAATATTTTTGGTGTCTGCAGTCTCACCTATGTCACCAATTTTACAGATTTCGCTACCCAGTCCGAGATATGTCTTTTAAAAGCAAAAAAGGACCCTTCGATGGCGGATTTTCACATCGATCAGGAGGGAAATATCATCAGAGACGATATATTATCTATGACCGTCCTCCCCTGGTTATCTTTCACTTCTTTTACGCTGACAAGGACACCCCGGGTGGACTCTGTCCCGCTTTTAGCTTGGGGCAAGGTAATTTCAGAGAGTGAACGATATCTGATGCCATTTTTCGTCAGTTTCCATCACGCACTGGTTGATGGATTGCATATTGCAAAATATGTCCAATATATCGAGGAAGAAGTACAGGAACTTTCAGCCAGATTTAAGTAAATGGTAATTGAATATGAACCCAAGTCACCGCAACCATCTTATTGCTGATGCCTTGATTAATCTGCTCCTGGGCTTATTGCTACTGCTGTTCTGGCTGGTTTTTGGGAAACTTGATCTGCCCCTCCGGGCTCAGGTAACCCTGTGGATTGTTGCGCTGTTAGTGCTCGGCATTGGGATCATCGAGACTCTCAATAAAACCTGGAGGTATGATGACTAAAAGGTTTCGAGTTGGGCAAAGAAATTATCTGCTCTATCTCAGCGGCATGATTGCTCCCCTGATATTTATCATTACGGCCATTCTGGGAGGTGTTCTAAGACCGGGATACAGCCATCTTGCTGATACAGTCAGTGAATTATTTTCTCCCGGATCACCCAATAAACTCCTGTTAGATATTTTTCATACAATCTATGCCCTGCTTCTGATCCTGTTTGGGATCGGCATCCTGCAGTTTATCCAGAGCAGGGATCACTCCAATTGGATAGGGAGATTGGGTGCCTGGTTATATATCACCATGGGTATCTTGAGTGTGGGCACGGCAACGATTTTCCCGCAAGATCCCTGGGGATCTCCCCCAACCTTTCCTGGTGAAATGCATATCAATTTGAGTGGAATCCTTTCGATCATTACAATAATATCAATGGGATTGATTGGCGCTTGGTTTAACAAAAGCGGGCTTATACCCCACTTCTGGAAATTCACTTGGGTAATTATTGGGTTAACGATTCTAGCCACAGGATTCTATGTGTCCAACTTGAGCACCCCAATCATGGGATTAACCGAACGGATCACTATCATCATTGGTTTCAGTTGGACCTTTATCCTGGCACAGTGGCTTTACAGGAGCACCGGAACTACCAATAGTGTCAGAATCCGACCAAATCAGTAAATCCACCCCTACGGGGCTCCACCAGCCCGGAAAATGACCAAACCCTTACCTTAGAGGGAGGCCATGAAAACCAAACGAGATCGGATCTTGTTCCTAGCTATTCTTCTTGGGTGTATTCTTTTCGCCACCATGGCTTGTTTCTGGCTGAAAAACCTTCCCACTCCGGCTGTTGAGCATAAACCATCAGCCATTCTTTCTGATATACAGTCTTCCGCAAGCCAAACTCCTGAGCCAGTGAATACAATCACGCAGGCGGTACAACCGTCCAGCACCCCTGCACCGACCGCCCAAGCGCTAATTTACCGGGAAGCTTTTGGGATTGATTACGCAAATCCCACTAAGTACCTGGTCCAGGGGGAGCAGACGGTAATTTCCGATCAGGGTGTTTTAAACCCATTGCGGGGATACGTAGAGGGAATAGATCACCTGGCTCTCATTTATCACTGGCTTCAGACTGATTTCACAAACTATAGCGCCAGCGGGGCTACCATTGGTTCAATAACCGTTGATCAGTTGCTGGAAAGCCGCCAATTAGGAGGCTGTCACGATTATGGAATACTCTTTGCTGCGGTGGTACGTGAGTTGGGGTACCCGGCGGTGATGATCGACAGTTACAGCATCGCCTGGATAGAGGGGTACCAGAATGGGACATCAGAAAATCATGTCGGTCATGTTTTCGTTGAAGTGTTCCTGGACAATGAATGGATCCTGGTTGATCCCACTAACGGCTGGTATGTTGAAGAGGGTTATAATCCATCAAACCCCATTATTCCCCTCAAGGGCTCTATTTCTGGCTCAAGTAACGAGATCTATGGATTCTACGTAGATCTGAAAGGATTGGATTCATGGTCGTATGGGATTCATAATAATGCTGCCTTAACCGAAGCTATGGACAACCTGGCATCGGTTATTGACCTATCCACAATCACCTATCCTGATTATCATTTCAGACACTTTGAGGGTTAAGTGATTGAGTATCCAGCTCTACAGGAGCCAACAGAAAGTGATCCTGTTGAAAGGGATAACTGGCACCTCGTCTACCTTCCCCTTATTAAGTTAGAATAAAAGAGTTTATTTCAATTTATATAGTGTGTTCTTCTGGAGTAAGTAAACCAAGGTTGGAAATACGTGCGAATAAACGTCGTCGGAACCAGCGGCAGTGGTAAATCTACTTTTGCCAAGAGCCTGGCAGAGATTTTAGCCATCCCCTACTTCGAGATGGATGCCATCTTTTGGGGACCGGATTGGGCTTTTCCAGAAGATGAAGAATTGTTCTCAAAATTATCAGTTGCCCTGGAGGGAGAAAGCTGGGTGTTGGACGGCAACTATACCAGGACCTTGCCAATAAAATGGGAAAATGTAGATACCGTTATCTGGCTGGATTTCAACTTTCCCCGTACGCTTTTTCAAGCAAGTATTAGAGCATTTACCAGAGTAGTCGCAAAGGAAGAACTCTGGCCCGGAACTGGAAACAGGGAAACCTTACGGAAGCTCTTCAGCCGGGAATCAATCCTGTTATGGATCATCAAAACCCATGGGCGGAACCGGAAAAAGTTTACAGGTTATATGGAATCACCAGATTTCTCGCCCATCAAATTTATCAGGCTCAGATCTCCGCAAGAGGCAGAAAACTACCTTAATAAGATAGCAAATAAATTAGAATTTGTAAAAAACGATTCCAGGAAAAGATTATGGAAGATCACTTTTTAAAATACAGGCAGGGAATTATTGGCATAAACACCAATCTGCTTTCTCCCGATCGAGAAACCCGAAAAATGGTTTATGCGGATTGGATGGCGAGCGGGCGGAATTATGCCCCAATTGAAAACCGTATCCGGGAAGAAATCATGCCCCTGGTAGCCAATACCCATAATGAAACAAGCACTACTGGCATGGCAATGACGCATGCCTATCATTCCGCACAACAAATCATAAAAGAACATGTTAACGCAAATGCTGACGATCTGATAATTACCGCCTGCTCTGGCATGACTGGACTGGTGAATAAATTCCAGCGCTTGTTAGGCCTGAGATTTAATGAAGAATTTGGTCAGGTGCTGCCAGATAACGAACGGCCTGTGGTTTTCATCACCCATATGGAACACCACTCGAATCATACCAGCTGGTTGGAAACTATTGCCACAGTGGAAATTATCCAACCAACCAGGGATGGCTTGGTGGATCTTAAATCTCTTCGCGACCTGATCCGAAGTTATCAGAATAGGCCACTCAAAATTGCTTCAGTTTCTGCCAGTTCAAATGTAACTGGAATTTCAACCCCATATCATCAAATAGCCCAAATAATGCATCAAGCTGATGGGTACTGTTTTGTCGATTTTGCTTGTTCCGCACCCTATATTGAAATTGATATGCATCCAAAACAAAAAGGGGCTGACCTGGATGCGATTTTTTTCTCACCCCACAAATTTCTGGGAGGTCCAGGCTCAGCAGGGGTACTTGTGTTTAACCGCAGCCTGTATAAGAATACCATTCCTGACAATCCAGGGGGCGGCACTGTTGATTGGACCAATCCCTGGGGGCAGCATAAGTATATTGATGATATCGAAGCCAGAGAAGATGGCGGAACACCCTCTTTTCTGCAAACGATTAAGGCAGCCATGTGCATCACGTTGAAAAATGAAATGGGTATAGAAAATATCCTAACCCGGGAACACCAGCTGCTCAATCTGTTGTGGGAGAAACTTGCCAAGATTCCCAATTTAATAATTCTTGCTCCCCAACATCGCAGCAGGCTAGCTGTGATTTCATTTTATATTGAAGATCTCCATTATCACCTGGGCGTGCGATTGCTCAATGATAAATTTGGAATCCAGTGCCGGGGAGGTTGTTCTTGCGCCGGCACTTATGGGCATTACCTGCTGAATATTAATCAGAGCCAAAGCAAAGAGATCACTGATCTAATTGATCAGGGAGATTTTTCAGAAAAACCAGGCTGGATACGTATATCTCTGCATCCAACCATGACCAATGCTGAAGTGGATTATATTGGTGATAGTATTACAGAACTGGCAGCTCAACGTCAAGAATGGATGACTGAATATTTATTTGATCCTTCCTGCTTAGATCTCAAGCCAAAAGAGTTTAATCCGGATCTGGCAATCAAGGAAAAAATGACCCGGGCTATAACAGAGCCCTTTGCCTGAGAAAATTTTAATTGAATAGGAGGTATGAGATGTTTGGACTGGACAGCCTTGATACACTATTTGTAGTTTGGGCATTTTTCTTTCAAATTGTCCTCATTATGCATTTTGCTGTTCGTAAGAAATACTTCGAAAGCTACGCTAAAAAATATGGCTGGCTGGTGTATGCACTTTGTTTTCCAGCTGTATTAATCAGTATTATCCTTCTCCTGGGTGGAAAAACCTTGTCATTCTGGCTGGGTGGTTTTCTATTTCTGGTCTATGCGGCTTATGGCTATTGGATTGATTATGTAAAGCAGATCCCCTGGCGCAATCCTCTCCGGAGGGACATCATGTTCCCTTATGTAACTTTATATTTAGTTACAGTGATGTTTTACTGGTGGCCGTTAGGCTTGCTTAGCCGCCCTTTGTGGTTTGTATTTGCGGTTCTGTTTGTAATTGGCTCAATTCTTAATATCACCTCGCATTAATCAGGTAATCTCGTCTATAATGAAAAGGAGCTGGATCTAACCTTCATATATAAGAAACTCAAGATCTGATTTTCGATTCAGATCTTTTAAGTGCAATTCAGCAGCCATCCTGCATGCACTAAGTTCGCTGATTTGCATCATTGGGAGAGGAGGAACTAAGCATGGTCAGTAAGAAACAACTCACTCACATAACTTCTCTGATCTTAATCTGTTTAAGCATCCTTTTTATAATCAGTGCCTGCAGGGCACGCCCGCCTCAACCAGCTGCACCAACACTTGGTTTTGATCTAAGTTCCGACGAGCTGGATACCCCCGAACCTACCCTGGGGTTTGATCTAAGTTTCGACGAGACTGAGACTCCCAACCTCAACTGTCCCAATGAAAAAACCCTTTACAATTTATGGATTATCCACGAGGCCGTACTGGATATCGATGCCGGCGACGGGGAGACTTTTTACCTGAAATTTGAAAACAAACCGCCCTCCTTTTTCCAACTCTGGATAAATCCTTCGGGAATCATCTCAACCGATCTAATAATCAATCTTACAGAAATTGAGTATCATGGAATTGCAAATCATCCCAAAGATGCTGATTGCCCGGTGCAGACCTTTAATGGTATCTGGGAAATGCAGGCAGAAATTTCTGGTGTTTGTCAGGAAGGTATAGTAAATCTCCATATCATAGAAGAATGGATCGATCCAGTTCTGCACAGTTCCTGCGGGGATCCGATTGGGTCAGTACCTGGAACGGTATCTGCGCCAGAGTTGGACTTGAGATTTGATTTAAGTTCGGATATTCCTGCAGATGGCATCACCATCCCAGAAGGCGGGCCGTTCCATGCCAGTTATAGATACCATCTTACTCGGCCAGATTTTGACCTACCTATGCCTTATTCGGAGGAATAAATACAAGCGAGTATATTTATTGAGTCGTCCTAATTCTTTCGAAATTTAGTCTCTCCTGCACTGTGAGACCAGCCAAGTTTTGATGAGGAGAATTTAAGGTTTGTTAACTGGAATCCATTTTTTATTGACATACAAATGCAACTTTGAATGTGACCATTGTTTCCTATACTGCGGTCCGGAATCTCAGGGTACTTTTACCATTGCCCAGGTTGACCAGGTTCTCGAAGAAGCCCTGAAGATCGGCTCTGTTGAATGGATCTATTTTGAGGGCGGAGAACCACTGCTGTATTATCCTCTACTCGTTGAGAGCATCAGGCGCGCCGAACAAAAGGGTTTTAAACTAGGTATCGTAACCAACGCATACGGCGCGCTGGCTGAGGAAGATGCCGAATTGTGGTTAAAACCACTG
>JAUWCZ010000083.1 GCA_030609055.1 Chloroflexota bacterium
ACCCATCACACCAGTGATGTTGGGAGAAGCGCCCCTGGCGCAAAAATTCAGCCAAAAACTCTTTGAAGAGGGTGTCTTTGCCATGTCGATTGGTTTTCCAACCGTACCCCGGGGAAAAGCCCGCATCCGGGTGATGATCTCCGCCGCTCACAGCCAGGATGACCTGGATCAGGGACTGTCTGTCTTTGAAACCGTTGGTCGTGATTTAGAGGTTATTAATTGAGTGCTGATACCTGAAAATAAAATACCAAAAAGCCGGTGTTTCGAACGTCGGCTTTTTATTATTTACAAAAACCAATTTACACCTGCTGGTGGGACTGGTTTTTCTTGCAATTCATCCTTTCCTGCATTATGATAAATATACGCTGTAGCTCACCCTTATCCGTTGATCGGGTTTCTTTATTAATTTCCTACTATTGACTTATCAATTGAATAAATATTCCTGAAAAGGAGGAGAGCATGTCCAGAAAGACCCTGCTGATTGTATTGTTGTTGGCGCTATTAGGTTTAGGTGTGAGTGGTTGTTTTCCAACCCCTACTCCCCTAGCGCCCTGTGATCCCGGATTTCTGCAAGCTCCAGAGCTGGTTTCTCCGGACTGGAGGGAGGTTATGGATGGCAGTTCAGTGGTATTGGAATGGTCTTATCCTATTCTATGCCAGCCGGATCAATACGAGATCATCCTCGCCAAAGATTTAGAACTGACGATGATCGAGATCACAGATTTGGTCAGTGGATCAGAAAATACCTACTCTCCCCCGACACTGGATATCGCTGAAGAATACTGGTGGAGGGTCTTCGCCAAAGTAGGCTCTACAACAGGACCTCCTTCCATTGAGCGGAGATCATTTTTTACCGAGCCAATATGTGGCCCGGCGGATCTGGTCGCGCCCTCTCTATCTTTACCTATCAACGGTGGGATTTTTTATAAGAGTTGGTCATCCCTGGAATGGGAATGGCCGCTAACCACCTGCATCCCGGAAGGTTATCGAGTGCGGGTAGCTCCGGATCCTGATTTTGTCGATACAACCTATTTTGGCCATGTGCCAAATCCAGCAACCCGCTGGGGTTTTGGTCCTGTACCCCCGGATGCCACCCAGTTCTGGTGGAAAATAATCCCCTATGTGAGTGGTGTTGATGGTCCTGAATCCCTCACATTTACTTTTCACACCGATCCTGTATGTACTGGTGCTTCACTCGTCCCACCGGACTTGCTCACACCTCTTGATGGAGAAACGGTGATGATTGGAAATCCGGAGTTCACCTGGTCCTACCCCCACTTATGTTCACCGGAAGGTTCTCATTTGCAGATATCCAGCACGCCCGATATGAGTACAATCGTCCTGGATGCTGACAATCCAGACAGGGCTTTTCGGAGTTTTCAAGCTGGAATTCCACTGGATAATTGTGACACCTACTTTTGGCGAGTAGCGCAGGTGAGTGAGGGTGTGGAAGGACCTTATAGTGAAGTGAGAGAGTTCTTTATTGATACAGGCGGGACCTGTACCTGTGATCCTGGTTCTATTCCTGTCCCCGAACTATTGAGTCCTGGACTATTTGAAGTTATCCCAGACTTTCATGCTTCCCTACACTGGTATAATCCCGGGGATTGTTTCCCGGATGGGTGGACTATCAAATTAGGAAAAAACACTGATTATGAAGATCCCAGTATGTTTGGGGCTGTTCCTTCCCACAGCGACACCAGCTGGGGAGCGGGTCCGCTGGATCCAGTTGAGCAATACCACTGGACGGTTGCAGGTGTGGTCGATTCACCGCCTGATACCTTAATTGGTGATTATTCTTTGCCCAGTATGGGTTTCTTTACCGGACCGGAATGCGCTTCTTTAGCAGATGTGGGTGCTCCAATCCAAATAGCCCCAGCGGATGGGGCAGTTGTGGATACCTTGTATCCAATCCTTGAAATTGATTATGGTGATCCTGGCTGTCTGCCGGATGCTGTCTTTTACAATTTGCAGACTGATCCTGCCTTCTCCGGTACCAGCCTACTGGGAGATATCCACCATCCTTGGAACCGGGTAACTCCTGGTGATCCCGTGACTGATTGCACATTGTACTATTGGTATGCAGCTTTTATCCAGGATGGTGGGTACGGACCCGATTCCGACATCAGATCGTTTTATGTCAATGAATCCGGTGCCTGCCCTGCTTTACCGGTTCCGGGTGAATTCAAAATGAATGCCTTCTGCCGGTTTGGTACATACCCGGAATATTGGCCGGATGCCTTGCACTTGTTTATGGAAGGAGATCCGGTGTGGATTATCGCCCGGAACTTCTTTAAAACCTACTTGCAGGTATATATCCCACCTCCGGAAGGTGAGGAACCCAAGCCCTTAGCTGAAATGAAGTCCTGCTGGACTCTCTATAATGCTGTAAGATTTAAATTTCCAGAGCAAGAACCTGAACTTCCAGTAGTTAACCCTCCGCCTACTCCAAAACCCACTGACACTCCTGAACCTGTTGCCTGCCATGAAAAGCTTGATTATAATGATTGTGTGGCTGCGGGAGGATCCTGGGATACAGGACAGAATCTTTGCGACTGTCCCTGAAAAGCCACCTCACATACAGTTAATTTGTTTACATCTGATGAAGTAATAAATAAGACAAAGCCAATCTTGATCGATTGGCTTTGTCCTTTTAACTAGATTTTGATCAGGAGATTGATTCGGGTGCAAAGTCTATCCTGAGCTGGTCGAAGGACACCCTCGCAATGACAGTGAAAAGAATGATCTCTTCAGGTTTAGGTTCATTACAAACTATCGTCTGAGTTATAAATATTACTTGCGTCGGCGGAACCTATCCCATAGCCTATTAAGGTAGCTCCAAATATTCTTTTTCAGAATCTCCTGCAGGATCGCTTCAATCATTTCCACCGCTTTGGGAATTGATGCTTTGACCGCCGGGCTGAGATCCGCTCCCAAATTAAACTGCAACGCTTCCACACCGATAACATAAATCCTCTTTGGCATATCCTCGGGGATCAGTCGGTGCCCCAGGGAGAGGGTCTCAGCGGCGCCCCACCCGTGGGCAGAACCGGTCCCGTCCGTAAAGGAGGCCAGGTCTTCTTCGGTCAGTTTATGCAGGGTTCCCGCCCGGGCGCCGCTCCGGACCGCGTCCACCAGGATGGCCGCGTCCCGCCCGGCGATCTCACCCAGCAGCGTAATGCCAGGACTCTCCAAAATTTCCGCTTCAACTGTATCTTCTGGATAAGCAGACGCGTGGGATTTTATCCACTGCTGGACAATTTTTAATCCAACTTCGTCATCCCCTCGCATACTGTTCCCCATCCCCAGAATTTTGATCTGCATGATTTTAATTTAACCATATCCAGGGAGATTTGTGACCTGAATCGATAAACTGCACCTGATTTTCCTGAATTTGCTACAATTAGATTGTAAATATCAATTAGGAACATACTAGATTAGAGGATAGGGAGGATATCCCTTGGAATATAAAAAATCTGTTATTGAACTGATCGGCAAGACACCCTTGCTGCGCCTGGAAAGATTCAGTCCGGACGCCAATGTATTTGCTAAATGCGAATTCATGAACCCAATCAGCCTGAAGGACCGACCCATTCTGCAAATCATCCTGGACGCGGAAGCGGAAGAAAAGCTGAAACCGGGTGATACCCTACTCGAGGTCACCAGCGGCAATACCGGGATGGCAGTGGCCTGGATATCTGCCATCAGGGGATACCGGGCGGTTCTTGTTATGTCCGAAATTCAAAGTATAGAACGGCGCCGGATCTTACAAGCTTTTGGGGCAGAGCTGATCCTCACCCCCGGGGAAGAAGGCACTGCTGGTGCCAGGAAAAAGATGAAAGAGATCTTGGAAGACCACCCGGAATATTTTTACGTCGGTCAACATGTTAATATGTCCAACCCCCGGGCGCATTTCCGCACCACCGGTCCGGAGTTGTGGGAAGATACGAACGGCAAAATAGACATCCTGGTAGCTGGCTTGGGTACGGGGGGCACTTTATGCGGAGGAGGGCGCTACCTGAAAGAAAAAAATCCCTCCGTGCAATTGATCGCAATTGAACCAGAAAACTCACCCTATATTTCAAAAGGGATCTTTCAGCCTCACCGCATGATGGGCACTGCACCTGGTTTTGTACCGGAGACGCTGAATAAGGAAATCATTGACGAATTTTTTCTTGTCAGCGAAGAGCAAGCCTTTGCCGCCTGCCGGCGGATTGCCACCCGGGAAGGTTTGTTAGTAGGTATCACATCCGGGGCGAGTGCTTTTGCTGCCGAGCAGCTGGCAAAACGGCCTGATAATGCAGACAAAGTGATCGTATGTATCTTTGCCGACACCGGTGAACGCTACCTGAGTGTGGAGGGATTATTTGATTGATTTTTTAAACTTGGACCTTGCGATCAGAATAATCCTTTGGAAGTAGATTCAACATCTTGTCCAACATTCAATCACAAGCATCGATTCTAATATATAAGGGACAGCTACTCGCTAATAACCTCACCAACCAAGGAGGATATCAAAAAATGAATACGATCATCTATATAGTTATGATTCTTGTGGGATTGATAACGTTCCTGGGGGCAGTATTAAATTGGCAGGGGATGTATAAAAGCCGTCGAGCGAAGGGAATAGTATCTGTATTCGGTTTGACCGGAGCCAGGATAGTTTATGGCATTGTTGGTTTCCTTATAATGGGTGCAGCGATCTTGGGTCTCTTGGGCTATTATGGTGGATAATTTGGTTCACCATTTAGCCTCAAGCTGGAAAAAACCTTACTGCAATCTCCTACTCGATCACCCCGGAAGAGATCGATGAAGCGGTCAAGAAGACTGTTGATTTCCGCCAACCTGGACATTAGTAATATTTTTAATCTAACAACACGCTGCAGGATCCCTGGAGTTATTAGATCTGGATCTATTGAGTTAAGTTACAGAATATAATTATTGTAATATTCATGAGTAAAAAGACACACTTCTCATTCTGGAAATTATTAAAATATCCCCCGCAGGTACTCTATGCCCTTGGACTGGGACCGGTATACGGCCGCCTGGTGCTGTTGCTGACCACCACGGGACGTAAATCCGGGTTGCCCAGGGTAACTCCACTGCAATATGAAGAAATCGATGGGGACATCGTGGTTGGATCGGCGCGGGGGAGCCAAGCAGACTGGTTCCGAAATATCCAGGCGAATCCAAACGTGATTGTCAGGGTAAAATCCCGCCAATTTGAAGGAGTTGCCGAACCGGTCACGGATCCCAAGCGGGTTGCTGATTTCCTGGCGTATCGATTGAATAAAAACCCCAGGATGGTCGGGTTTATTATGAGGAGGGAAGGGGCACCCAAAAATCCCAGCCGGGAGGATTTGGAAGCCTATGCTGCCAACAGGGCAATAGTGATCATCAGGGCGGCTAAGCTTGTGCCCAATGGTTAACTGATGATTCGTTACCACTATAACCAATTGCTTATGATTAGTCGGGTACAAAAAAAAATTGAGGGAAGGAAACTATGGATCAAAACAGTAAATCAGAACAGCAAGCAATCCAGGAAACGATCTTGGCCTTCTATCACGATGGCCATGCCTTATATGATCCTGATCTATACAAGCAAATCTTGCATCCGGAATGGAAATTTTTCCTGATTGAGAATGATCAACTCAGGATCGTGGACCGGGAAGAATTTTGTTCCTGGTACACCTCTGAGAAATTTAATCCTAATCTCAACTGGGAAACCGAGTTTTATAATATCGATATCACTGAAAACCTTGCCGCTGTAAAACTAAGATTGGAGAACCTGGAGGTTAAATATATCGACTATCTAAACTTGATGAAAATCGAGGGAAAGTGGTGGATTGTACATAAATTGTCACATGAGCAAAGAAAATAATGATTTGCCTGGAGAAGAACTATGGACGAGATTCATTTCATTCGTAAGGCAATTGAGTTAGCTCTTCAGGCAGAAGAGGAGGGTAACCTGCCGGTGGGTGCGGTGATTACGCTGCATGGAAAACTGGTGGCAGAAGGGCGTAGCAGAATATATGACCCCAAGATTGACCTGACCCGGCACGCTGAGATGGAAGTCCTCAAAACCCTCCCCCAGGAATTTTGGAATTCACCGGAAAAGCTCTGCCTATTCACTACCCTGGAACCCTGCTTGATGTGTTTGGGAGCGATTCTATTATCCGGTGTAGGTCGTGTTGTATTTGGATCGGTGGACAGCTACGGTGGGGCCGAATGCGTCCGTCCCAACCTGCCGCAATTTTTCCAGGAGCGATTTGATGCTATAGAGTGGGTGGGACCGATTCTTCCCAAAGAATGTGACCCGCTTCACCAGAGGCTTCGGTTGATAGAAATAAGCAAGGAATCTGACCAGGATACCTGAGAATTGGAGAATTCAAAAATGATAAGAAGGATGATGTAATCACACTAAACATTTACTCCTTCAACCCAAATTAAAGTAACTAATTCAGTGAAAAGGACCAGGAAATGGGATCGAATATCCAAGAATTATTAACTCAATTTGATCAGGTTAGGAAGGAGATGGAGGAGGTTGTGGAAGCAACCGCTCTCGACTTGGAAATATGTCCAGGATGGACTATCAAAGATGTTCTGGGGAACATTACAGCCTGGGAAATTGTCATCCATAAGGCATTGTTAGCATTCATGGCAGGAGATCCACCATACTTCTTGCCTGAACAAGATTTTGATCTCTTTAATAGATATGAGGTGGAAAAACGAGCGGGGTGGACACTTTCTGAGGTAATTAATGAGAGGAAGCAGGTGCGGACGGATTTGAAAGCAACCATCCAGGAAATGAAGGAGGAGAGTTTGGAAGAATGGATGGTCCTTCCCTGGGGGTCAGAGAGAACGGTCCGGGAGCTGTTAGAGATTATTGAAGAACATGAACAGGAGCATATGGAAGAGGTTCGTAGAGCAAATGAAAAACGTTAGAACGTTGAAATGTTTATACTTTAACTTAATTGATAAATATGGATGAAAACTTAGATTTGGAATGAAAAAAACATATGAATACTAATGAAATAGACTACCAAAAACTTAACAAAGGAATTATCAGCTGGGGAATAAAGGGCGTACTCTATAAAGCCTATGTTGCTGCGGTATTGATGCTTTGTGCTGGACGCTGGAACTGGTTTGCAGGCTGGCTGTATGTGGTAATTTTCCTACTCTTTGATGCTGCTACGGCACTGGTAGTCCTGCCCCGCAGTCCGGACCTCTTAATTGAACGATCACGATCCCATCCGGGTGTAAAATCCTGGGATAAAGTGATCATGCCTGTGGCTGCTGGTTTGCTGCCTCTGATGTCCTGGATTATAGCGGGCTTGGATGAGCGTTGGGGCTGGAATCCGGCGGTTGGGTTGAGTCTTCAATCGGTGGGAATGATTCTGACCATTCTCGGCCATGCGTTGGTGGTATGGGCTATGGGAGCCAATGCTTTTTTCTCTCCCTTGGTGCGTATTCAAAAGGAACGGGGGCATACTGTAGCGATTGGGGGACCATATCGGACCATTCGTCATCCAGGCTACTTGGGAGCAATATTCTTTACGGTTGGGGTACCACTACTGCTGGGTTCCTGGTGGGCGATTATCCCCGGGTTAGCTGCCGTCGTTCTGTTTATTTTACGGACAAAACTGGAGGATCAAACTTTGTATGAAGAGCTGGTTGGCTACCAAGAATACACCCAGCAGATTAAATATCGATTATTTCCTGGAGTATGGTGATCCCTTTATTCCAATGCAGATCAATATCAATTAATACCTAAATTTTATATATTCAAATTATGATTAGGTTATGGGAAATCCCGAAGAATCGAACGGGGGCTATTGATTTATAAACGGCAATGCCAAGGAGGAGCGAGTATGTCTCTTTATTTTATGTTTGGAAACTATTCCCAGAAATCTATTAAGGAAATAAGTTCTGAACGTACCGAAAAATCGATTGCTTTGATTGAAAAGAACGGTGGAAAGTTGGTTGGTGGCTATGCATTAATGGGAGACAAAGACCTTGTCCTGATTGTGGATCTGCCAAGCACTGAGAAAGTGATGCAAACTTCAGTCGCCTTGTCAAAAATGCTGGGCATTGGGTTTTCCACCTCGCCAGCTGTGACTATTGAAACCTTTGATAAACTCCTAAAGGACCTATAGTCATTCATTTTATTGGCTGTACATGATAATTAACTAGAAAAATAAGCGCTAAATCTTTGGGATTTCCCTCCTGAAACTGAGTTTATACCCGATTGGAGTCGGATCAACCTAGTTAGATTTTATACCTGGGTTATAGACAAATTTATTTTATGAAAAGTGCTATAATCTCCCGGTGGATTTGCCAGACTGCCTGATTACTTATTGGGGGGCTCTAACCAATCTCACGATTTTTGGTGAGGGTGAATAATGCTTGGTGTTTTATTTGCAAAAATATTTTAAAAAAAAGGAAGAGATTTGATGAAAGATTTTAAGTTCTTGTTAGACCCCATGCGGGTTCCATTTCTAATTTTAACACCCGCTTGCGTAGTACTGGGCTTAGCTACAGCCATCTGGACTACTGGCCAGATCAATTGGTTACATTTTATACTGATTTTGGTAGGTGCCCTCTCCGCCCACATCAGTGTTAATACCTTTAATGAATATTTTGATTTCAAAAGCGGCCTGGATGCCAATACAAGCAGGACACCTTTTAGTGGGGGTAGCGGTAGGCTCCAAGAATCGCCTGAAATGGAACAGCCCACCTGGAGAATGGCCTGGATTTTTTTTGGGTTGACGGCTGTGATCGGTATATATTTTGTATCCACAATCGGTTTGGCATTAATCCCTTTAGGTTTGTTTGGACT
>JAUWCZ010000121.1 GCA_030609055.1 Chloroflexota bacterium
CCTGTTTCCAGATCAACCGCTGCCATACCTGCCAGTGTCCTTCCTCGTGTCGTGGTGGGGAAAATAATCACATCCGGCTGATAATCTTTGGCTGCGATTGTGATCATCTCTGCCAGCGGCTCAGGACGGAAATCTTTCAGAATTGGATCATCGGCCAGGAACACCTGATCAGCCCCAAAGTGAAAAGCCTGATTAGCCAGATCTTTGACGCCGTCTCCCAGAATCAAGGCAGCTGCCTCTCCGCCGCTATCGGCGGCGATTTTGGCAGCTAATCCTAACGCTTCCCAGGAGGACGCTTGCGCGTTTCCATGAAAATGATCTATGTAAGTGAGTATTTTTTTTGTCATTAGAGCACCTTCTCGGCAACTAATTTCTCCACCAGGTTTTTAGCTTTCTCATCTGGAGTGTCACCATCAATAAGCTCAGTGAGGATTTCCCGTTGGACTGCTTCTTTCACTTCTGGCCAAGAGATCGATGAAGTTGGAAGATCAATTCCCAGATCTGCCACACTCCAAACCGGGTATTCAACCCGGGACGCTTTTTTGATTCCCATAAACGAGGGATACCTCGGTTCTCCATAATCTTTGGTTACGCTGACCACCGCAGGCAGACGGCTTTCTATAATCTGGTTTCCCTCTTCCATGGACCGTACAACCTGAAGTTTGCTCTCATCTGGTGAGACATTATCAAATTTGGAGACCAGAGAGAGGGAGGGCCAGTTCAGGAGCCGGGCAACTTGGACCGGTAACAAACCAGTATCTGTGTCTACCGATTGTTGTCCAAAAAGCACCAGATCTGCATCCCCGATTTTTGTGATAGCTGCAGCCAGGACTTTGGAAGCTGCTACATTATCGACTCCTTTTAATAAGGGATCCGAGACCAGCACAGCAGCATCAGCGCCCATTGCAAGGGCGTGTTTAATGGCTTCCGTTTCCTCCGCCTTACCAAGGCAGAGGGCGGTCACTTCTCCCCCCTGATCTGCAACCAGGTTTAGGGCAGCTTCCACGGCAAATTCATCCCAGGGATTGATGATCAGAGGGGCATCCCCCCAGCTGACCTTGCCATCTTCAACCGCCATGTTAGCCGCTGTGTCCGGAACCTGCTTCACACAGACAATTATTTTCACACTTTTACCCTCCTTGTAATTGGATCTTGGTCGATGAGCAGTTATCCCTGGATTTGTTATTAGGCCCAGGTATCAGAGTCGTATGGTGGTAACTCTTGGCGCAATTTTTTATCCCGGCGCCTATCCAGAATATATTCTGCCTGGATCAAAGCCTGGATTTCATTACTTCCTTCATAAATTAGTGCGCCTTTGGCGTTTCTGAGAAAACGTTCAACTGGATATTCGTCGCTGTAACCATAGGCACCATGGATCTGAACAGCCTCTGCAGCAGCCTGGAAGGATGCTTCAGTGGCAAACCATTTCGCGGCAGAGGTTTCTCTGGTATTGCGCTTTCCTTGGTTTTTCATCCACCCAGCTTTGAGGTACAGCAACCTGGCAGCCTGGTAATCCAAAGCCATACGGGCTAATTTCGCCTGGATGAGCTGCAAATCGCTGAGTTTTCCCCCGAATGCTTTCCGGTCCTCAGCATAGGCTTTGCTGGCATCTAATGCTGTCCGGATCAAACCTGTAGCTCCAGCGGCTACCGTGTACCGTCCATTATCGAAGGCAGACATAGTAACAGTAAATCCTTCTCCTTCCCTACCTATCATGTTCTCTGCTGGAACATGAACATCCTGAAAGGCGATCCATCCTGTAGATCCAGCGCGGACGCCGAGTTTTCCGTGGATATCATCCCGGGAGATACCAGGGGAACTCAGGTCAACCAAGAAGGTAGATAATCCCTGATACGCCTTGTCGGCCTTCGGGTTGGTGCGGACTGTAACGACGGCGTAATCAGCTACTGTAGCGAGGGATATCCACATTTTTTCCCCGTTCAGGATGTAACTATCCCCGTCTTTTTTGCCTGATGCTTTAATGTGGGCAAAATCCGTTCCGGCATCGGGTTCAGTGAAGGCGCCGCAGCCAATTTTTTCCCCTTTTGCCAGTGGAATCAAAAACTTCTTTTTCTGCTCTTTAGTTCCCCACTGCAGCAAAGTTAAACAGGTCAGCCCATTGTGAACAGATAACACAACCCTTAGAGAAGTATCAATTACCTCAAGCTCTTCACAGGCCAGACCAAGGGAAATATAGTCCATTCCCTGCCCGCCATATTTTACTGGAATAGTGATCCCGAGGATCCCTAATTCTGCCATACGGGGAATTACATGAGGAGCCATTCCTCCCAGACGATCTTGCTCCTGGATTGTGGGTAAGACTTCTTTGACCGCAAAATCTCGAACCATTCGCTGCACCATGCAATGCTCATCTATTAATCCGAAATCCAAATTGGCTCCTTTTTACAATAAAAACCAGGGATGAAATAATTGTCCTGAGTTCCGTTCACCCATCTGGCTTGGTTTCATTTCAGATGATAATACAATATAATCTCAGATATGACTGAAAGCTTGAAAATCACCCTGCGATTGGCAGTACTATTTTTGATTGGCTCACTGCTCAGTTTTGTGCCAACTGCATATAGTGTAACCGAAAAAACGTTGAATGTGCAATCTGCATTCAACGCTGAAAATTACCGGGAACAGGCGGAAATTCTGGTATCCCTCGCTGAAGAGTTACCTTGGTGGAAAACGCTTTGGGAAAACGCCGGGGAGATTGCTTTCCAGGCAGCTGATTATCAGCTAGCAAAAAGCGCTTTTGAACAAGCAGAGAAATTGGACACACTTTCTAACCAGGGACGATTGAAATTGGGCGATGTTTACCTGAAGATTGGAGAACTGGATTCTGCTGAGAGGACCTGGCAGGGTCTCGAAAAAAATCTTGAAGCGGTTGAAAAGCTGGCCGCTCTCTATGAAATCCAGGGCGATATCTCCGCAGCAGTTGATAGTTGGCAGCAGTACTTGACTCTCAATGCGCAAGAGGGCTCGATGGACCTACTCTATCACTTGGGGTTGTTAACAGCAGCCCACCAGCCAGATCAAGCCCTGGTTTATCTGGATCAATCAGTTGCTGAATATCCCTCAGCAGAAATTATCTCGGAAGCTATTCGGGAATCCCTTGCGGAAGAACCCGCCTACCAGTATGTTAAGACCGGGCAAGCTTTAGCTTCTATAAATCAGTGGAACCTGGCGTCCCATGCATTGAACACAGCTGTGAGTTTGCGCCCGGATTATTTGGAAGCCTGGGCGTATTGGGGAGAAGCTCTTCAGCACCTGGAAGATCCCCCCAGGGATCCTTTAGAAGCCCTGGAAAAAGCTCTGGCACTGGATAACCGATCTCCTCTGGCAAATATGTTCCTCGGTTTGTACTGGCAAAGGCAAGGATCTCATCGCATTGCTCTAGATTACTTTGAGAAAGCTGAACTTGCATGGCCGGATCATCCGGATGTTTACGTAGAACAGGGCAAATCTCTGGCAGCTTTGGGAGAATTGCCAGCTGCAGTAGAAAAATATCAAATGGCGATTGAAATCAATCCATTGAATGGGAAATATTATAGCCAGCTAGCAGATTTTTGTTTTACGTACACTTACCAACTGAAGGAACTGGGGCTACCGGCGGCTAGATTAGCTGTCCAATTTGATGACCGGAATCCGGATTTTCTCGTTTCCATGGGACAGGTTTTACTTGCATTGGATGATGAGATGAACGCAGTGAAATTCTTCCAGCGGGCTCTGGTGGTGAACCCTTCTTTTGCACCGGCTCATTTTCATCTCGGCATTATCTACTCAAACCGAAATGATAATGATCTTGCAGTCTACCATCTGCAGCAGGTATTACTATATACTGACAATCTCTCCCTGGTTGATCAAACCGAGCGATTACTTTCTATTTATATGCCCTGAAGCTCTTTTAATTCAGGGATTTTTTGTAAGTAAACCCTTCTTAGCTGTTTTACTGATATAATTAACTCCGATGGATTACTGTTGATGAAAAACAAATGCCGAACCTTAATGATAGTTGCCCTGCT
>JAUWCZ010000048.1 GCA_030609055.1 Chloroflexota bacterium
GACCAAATTACCCCGGACCAGCCTGGTTCTGATCAGGACGAAGAAGAAAATCCAGATCAAGACTAACACACCAAAAACCTATACTCTGGTTCATCTGTAGGAAGAGCTTTACCTCATTCAAAGCCTTCCCGGTGTACAATACAAATAACCTTATCAAATTAAAGACTCCTCCACCATGACTGAAGCCCTCCATTTTGAAACTGCTCCTGATACCTCCGGACCCCAGATGGTTCCCCACAGTCGGGAAGCAGAAGAGGCTGTTATCGGGGCTGTGTTGATTAACCCGGAAGCCTATTACGACGTTGCTCAATTTCTACATCCAGATGATTTCTACATTCACCGCAACCAATGGGTCTGGCAGGCATTTATAGCCCTTCATGACCGCAATGAAGCGATTGATTTTGTCACTGTCACCGAAGAGTTGGATCAGATGGGGCACCTGGCGGATATCGGCGGGGCAGCCTATATTACTAAACTGATCAACAATGTGCCTTCTTCCCTGCATGCTGAAGCCTATGGGCGCCGGGTAGAGGAAACCGCCATCCGCCGCCGCATGTTAACCGCGGCCAATCAGATTGCCAAGCTCGCTTACGAGGAAAACCTCAGCCTTGAAACAGTGATGGATGACAGTGAGAAGGCAGTCTTTAATGTCAGTGAACGCCGCTTAACCCGAGATTTGCAGCCCATCCGCACTGTCTTAAGTGAATACTTTGACCGTATTGAAGAGCTCTCCCAGCGAGATGATGCCCTGGTTGGTGTACCCACTGGCTTTTTTGATATAGATAGAATGCTGGGTGGTCTGCAGCCTTCTGACTTGCTGATTATTGCCGGACGACCCGGGATGGGTAAAACTGGATTTCTACTTTCAGCTGTGAAAAACGCCGCCCTAACGCATAAAAAACACGTCGCAGTCTTTTCTCTGGAGATGTCCAATGAACAGTTGGTGCAAAGGCTGATCGCCCAGGAAACCGGGATTAACTCCACACGGCTGCGCTCCGGCAAATTGGATCCTAACCAGTGGCTGTTATTCACCCAAGCAATCGAAGTGTTGACCGACACTCATATTTTCCTGGATGACACACCGGCTCTCACGCCGCTTCAGTTGCGGACCAAATGCCGCCGGCTGCACCTGGAATATAAATTAGACCTGATCGTGGTGGATTACGTGCAGTTGATGGCTGGAGACCTCCGCTCCAATAATCGCGTTCAGGAAGTCTCCGATATTACCCGTAATTTGAAGATCCTGGCCCGGGAGTTGCATGTGCCAGTGCTGGCCGCTGCCCAGCTATCCAGGGCCGTTGAGCAGCGCACAGACAAACGACCTGTGCTTTCTGATCTGCGCGAATCAGGCAGTCTTGAACAGGATGCCGATATCGTCATGTTTATTTATCGTCCTGAAGTCTATGAGGAGGACTCAGCCCATAAAAACCTGGCTGAAATCATCATTGCAAAACATCGGAATGGACCTACAGGAGATGTACAACTGGTCTTCCGAAAAAATTTAGCCAAATTTGAAAACGCTGCTACTCGGGATATTGACCTTTCGCAGGTGACTTGATGACCTTTGACGGTTTTCCCCCTGGAAAAATCAACACCACCCGGATTCCTACTCTCTTTTTTAAGGAGCTTCTGCCACAGATCGATGACCTGAACGAGATGAAGGTTACGCTTTATGCTTTGTGGCAAATCACCCGACTGGAAGGGGAGGTCAGATATTTGAAGGAAGGTGATTTCACCGGAGATCCAATCTTTATGAAAGGCATGGGCGCCACGACCGCCGCCCAAGAGAGCGCGGTCCGCGCAGGCTTGGAGCTGGCGGTGAACCACGGCACCCTGCTTAAAACAACTGTCCCGGAAGGGGATGGGCAGCTGGAGATCTACTTTTTCAACTCCCCCAGGGGACAAGCCGCGGTTAAATCCGTCGCAGACGGATCGTGGCGACCCTCCGATGGCAGCGGTCCCTCCCCTACTCTGAGTTTGGAGCAGCCCAATATCTTTCAGCTTTATGAGCAGAACATCGGTCCACTCACACCGCTGATCGCGGACACGCTGCGAGATGCAGAAAAAATTTACCCTGAAGGCTGGATCCAGCAAGCGGTGGAAATTGCAGTCCAGAACAATGTTCGAAAATGGAATTATATTGAAGCTATCTTACGAAGTTGGCAGGACGGTGGAAGAGATGAGCGACAGGATAGAAGACATACTAAAAAAGACCGCCGGGCGTATCTCGAAGATGAGTTCGCAGACTTCATCGAAGACTGATCAGAATCTAGAGTCCTACGCTGGAGATCCAACCTGCGAAATTTGCAGCGGTGTGGGCTATCTGAGACGCGACCTTCCCGTTGGGCACCCGGAGTTCGGCCGGATGCAGATCTGCACTTGCCGAGCCGGGCAGTTAAAACAACAAGCCCGGGATGACCTCTATAAGCTAAGCTATCTAGAGGAGCTCAGTCATCTGACCTTTGATAATTTTAAACCGCGGGGACAGATTGGATTGGGTCCCGCCCAGGCGGAATCCCTTGAAAGAGCTTTTAACCATTCCCATCAATTCGCCGGGAATCTGGAGGGTTGGCTGTTGCTCCAAGGCCACTACGGATGCGGAAAAACCCATCTCGCGGCGGCAGTGGCTAATTTTGTAGTGGATATTGGTATCCCGGCTTTATTCCTGACCGTACCAGACTTGCTGGATAGCCTGCGGTTTTCCTACAACAACCCTGAATCCAGTTTTGAAGAGCGCTTCGAGGATATCCGGCGCTGCCCACTGTTAATCATGGATGATTTCGGTACAGAAAACGCAACCCCCTGGGCTCAGGAAAAACTATTCCAAATCCTTAATTATCGCTATATCAACAATCTTCCATTATTGATTACCACCAACCTGTCCCTCAACCAGCTGGAAGGTCGCATGCGCTCCCGGCTGCAAGATCCCGAGCTTGTCACCCGGGTCCATATTCTAGCCCCGGATTACCGCCGTCCCATGGATGATACCGGACATTCGGATCTATCATCGCTAGGCACACTCGCTGAGCGCACATTTGGCACCTTTAGCCTCCGGGAAAATGAAAATCTGGAAGAGGAAGAACGGAAGAAACTGGAGAGCGCTTTCAAAGCAGCCCAGAAATATGCTGAAAAACCGAGCGGCTGGCTTGTGCTGCAGGGAGATTATGCCTGCGGGAAAACCCACCTGGCCGCAGCGATTGCCAACTACCGCAGCGGAGAGGGCGTACCTCCGCTGTTTATCATGGTCCCGGATTTACTGGATCATTTAAGGTCCACTTTCAGTCCGGAAAGCACCGTCAGCTATGATAGACGGTTTGATGAAGTGAAAACCACACCCTTGCTGGTACTGGACGATCTGGGAACACAATCTATGACTCCCTGGGTTAAGGAAAAGCTTTATCAGCTCTTTAATTTCCGCTATAATGCCGGATTACCCACTGTGATTACTACGGCGGACACCCTGAGTGAAATTGATCCCCGGATTCGGAGCCGGATACTAGACCGCCGAATCTGCCGCATCTACGCCATCACGGCACCCCCATTCAGGGGTGGGAAATGACAGTAGTCAGTTATAAGTATTCAGTGGGTCAGTAATCAGCAAGTGGTTAAAAGTGAATAAATCAGATTTACTCTCTAGACAAGGTACCCTTCGATACGAGCTCTCTCCGTTCGCTCTACTCAGAATGCCTTGTCCCCAAAACAATTTGTTTTTTTGAAATTCTTATCATTCCACAGGGAATTTTTGCTACAATAGGATTCCCCGAAGTGGAATTATTGTAGATAGTAAGGAGTAGAAGTATGGCAAAAAAGAACGTGATTGTAAAAAGTGATTTACGCAAGAAACTTCCAGATGTGGCATCCTTCCTGCGGGAATTGGCAGATAAAGTTGAAACCGGGCAGGTCACCCTTGTCCAGGGTGGACAGGATGTCATTGTTGAAATGCCGGAAACAGTTAGTTTTGAGTTGGAATATTATGAGCAACCTAAAAAGGGAGGGCTCAAGAAACAGTTGGAAATTGAACTGCAATGGGTTGAGGGAGAAAAAAAACGGCAGTCAGTCACTTTGGGATAATATTTACTGAACTTAATCAACGCCGTCATCATGACGGCGTTTTTGGTTTAAGGAACACAGTCTGTTATGGGATATACTACGAACAGGACCCGCCTGATCTGAAGATCAGACTCGGCTGGAGACCACCTGAAAGAAATGGAACTATCTCAAAGTTACACCCGCGTTAATCGATCAGGGGACGAAGCGGAAAGTTATTATTCTCGCTTGAGTTCTGTATATGATTTACTTGCAGTAAGTGAGAAAAAATTCATCCGCCTGGGATTGGAACTCCTAAATCCTTCCGAAGGTGAGAGGATCCTGGAGATTGGTTTCGGCACCGGTTATGCCCAGCTAGCCATTGCAAAAACGGTTATGGGGGGAGTCTCTATCGGTTTGGATCTATCAGCGGGGATGAGTCAGATAGCAAAGACCAAAGCCATTCAGTCCGGATTATCCGATAGGATTTGGCTTGTCCGCAGCAACACCTTACCAATCCCTTTCAAGGATAGAACGTTTGATGGGATTTTTAGCAGTTTTACATTAGAACTTTTTGATTCCCCACAGATCCCTGAGGTCCTGGAGGAATGCTGCCGGGTACTAAAACCAGCAGGTAGGCTGGTTGTGGTTTGTTTATCCAAAGACCAACCGCTTCCCTGGATGGGTAGGCTTTACGAAAGACTGCATACTCGTTATCCAAGACTGCTGGACTGCCGACCGATTCCGGTCAAGTCCCTGGTAAAAGAGGTGGGTTTTAAGATAGAAAAGTCTCGGGAAACCCGTATGTGGGGACTTCCGGTGAGTATTCTATTT
Source organism: Chloroflexota bacterium (assembly GCA_030609055.1). GTDB lineage: Bacteria > Chloroflexota > Anaerolineae > Anaerolineales > UBA11858 > B10-G9. Next base: position 4,861 of record JAUWCZ010000048.1, read on the forward strand.
GCTGTCTGTTGAGATGGGTTTATACAATAGAAGAAGGTTTCTTTAGAATTCCAATCCACTTGAGCTATAATTTTTCAGGGAGTTTCTGTGGTTTCCATTAAAACGGGTAGGAGACGATAGCCATATGGTGATGGAAGATCTATTCCTCAGTGATATTTATCTGGCGAGGCAAAGAATCGCTTCAATAATTAGGAGAACCCCGCTAGTTTATTCGCCCAGTCTAAAAGCTATAACCGGGAAGAATGTTCTGCTCAAGCAAGAAAATCTTCAGGTAACCGGTGCATTTAAAATTCGGGGGGCTTCCAATAAAATATTAAGCCTGTCCGATAAAGATCGAGAACGAGGTGTGATTACTGTTTCCAGCGGAAATCATGGACTAGCGGTATCGTATTTAGCAAAAAAACTGGAGACTAAAGCCACTATCTGTGTGCCCAAACCTGTGCCAAACAATAAACGCCAAGCGATCAAAGCATTAGGCGCTGAATTGGTGGTAAAGGGTAATAATGCGGATGAGGCGATGGAGTACGCTGATCAACTTCAAGCAGAACGGGGTATGACAATGGTGCACCCCTTCGATGATCTGGAAATTATTGCTGGGCAGGGCACAATTGGCATAGAGTTATTTGAAGATTTCCCTGATATGGATACCGTAATCGTACCGCTATCAGGGGGCGGGTTGATGTCTGGGATTGCTTTTGTGGTGAAGTCGATTATGCCAAAAATCCGCGTAATCGGTGTGTCAATGGAACGCGGTCCAGCGATGGTAGAAAGCCTGAGGGCGGGAAAAATTGTGGATATCGTTGAAGAGCCAACTCTGGCGGATGCTCTAGCAGGTGGGTTAAATATGGATAATAAATATACCTTTCCGATGGTCCAAGAATATGTGGATGAAACTGTGCTGGTATCTGAGGAGGAAATTTCCGAGGCAATCTTGTTTTGTCTTAATCAGCACCGTACTGTCATTGAAGGAGGTGCTGCCGTAGGGATTGCAGCCCTGTTAACTAATAAAGTACAGCTGCTAGGCAATAATGTTGTGGTTGTGCTCAGTGGAGCGAATATATCCCTGCCGATATTAAAAAAGATTCTGGCAGGAGAGATATAACACAATGAAAAACCCGATATTGGTATTAAATGAAGGCGAACCCAGAAATTGCGTATCTTTGGACATGAAGCGTTTAAAGAAATTGCCAATGGTTTCACTGCTTGTGATATGTCCAGCGTGGGCATCCAGGACACTCAAATCGCAAGGCTGGCCTATAGTGAGGCAGTTGAACGTGGTCTTGGATCACTGATTGAATAGGAGCGATAATGAAGAATAATTTTTATCCTTTTATGCTTGAGCGAGAAATGGGGACTTGGGAACACCAGGTGAAATACAATCTCTCCGAGAGCGGCGTACATCCGATGTCTACCGCTGATTTGTTTGGTAATGACCCAAAACTTATCGAGGAATTCTTGGCTGTGAAGCTGAATTATCCAGAAACCAATGGGAGCTTAGAATTACGTGAAAGTATTGCAGCTACTTACCAGGGTGCAAAAGCTGAAGATGTGATTGCTACGACTGGGGCGGCACAGGCTAATTTCACTTCCATTCTAACAAACTTAGATCAAGGTGATGAGATCGTAATCATGTTGCCCAACTACATGCAGATCTGGGGAATCGCTAAAAATCTTGGTTTAGAAGTCAAAACTTTTTCACTGAAAGAGGAACTTGGCTGGGGTTTTGACATCAATGAGTTCCGGACTATAGTTACCAAAAACACCAAATTGATCGCTGTTTGCAACCCGAACAATCCCACTGGCCACATCATGAACTCAGAGGAGATCAAAGCAGTGGTCGATGCAGCCGAAAAGGTTGGCGCCTGGATTCTATCAGATGAGGTATATGCAGGGGCAGAGCACAACACTGATATATTCACCCCCTCTCTGTGGGGACAGTACGATAAGGTATTGGCAATTGGCAGCATGTCAAAAGCTTACGCACTACCTGGTTTACGGTTGGGTTGGGTAGTCTCCAATCCTGAAATGTCAGAAGCCATCTGGTCACGCCAGGATTATATAACCATTTGTCCCACCATTTTAGCGAATAAACTGGCGGCTTATGCCCTTTCTCCTGAGGTGCGGAACCGTATACTACAACGCACTCGCGAATATGTACGTAGAGGCTATTTGAATCTTCGCCGTTGGGTTAATGAGCATAACGATTTTTTTAGTATTGTCCCACCGGATGCTGCCGCGATTGGTTTTGTGCATTACAATCTTGAGATCAATTCCAGCGAGTTGGTAAAGCGCCTGATTCACGAACAGAGTACTTATGTTGTACCTGGAGATCATTTTGGCATGGATCACTACCTGCGCATCAGCTACGGCCTTTCAGATGAATATGTTAATGAAGGTTTGCGGAGGATCCGCGATGTAATTGCCTCCTAGAAAGTTTGAGGAATGTGTATCATTAACGAAATTTATAATAGAAGGAATAATAATATACAGATAAACAACCCAAAAAAGAAATATTTTCCATTTAACTAAGTTTATCTTATGAGATTATCCCTGGCACAAATCCTCACTCAGGCAGAAGAGGGAAAATACGCCGTCATTGCGCCCGACTTTACTTCCTTGTCAATGGCGAAAGCCATAATTGAAACCGCAGAAGAAGTAAATTCGCCGCTGATCCTCAGTTATTCCACCATGTTTAAACCGATGATGGATGTCAAGCGATATGACAAATTCATCCAGATCGTCCGGGATGAAATTGAGGCAGCTTCGGTTCCCAATTGTTTACATCTTGACCATGCCAGCTCACTGGATGATATCCGGGAAGCGGTTGAGGTTGGATTCTGTTCGGTGATGATTGATGCCAGTGTAGAACCCTGGGAAAAGAATTTGGAAAATACTCTCCAGGCTGTTGATATCGCCCATCCCCAGGGCGTATCAGTAGAATCTGAACTGGGACAAGTGATGATAGGTGTAGGCTATTACAAACAAAAAAAAGTGGATGCCTTATTTAATGATCCAGAAAAAGCGCGGGGGTTTGTAGAATTAACGGGGATTGATGCTTTAGCCGTTGCTATCGGCAATGTACACGGCGCCTATCAAGGAAAACCAGAGATAGATTTCGATCGGTTAAAGAAAATAGATCAGCAAGTAACCGTACCTTTGGTCTTACACGGTTCATCCGGTATTGGCGAAAAGAATATTATCAAAGCTGTTCGACTTGGTATCCGAAAAATAAACCTCTACTCAGAAATTATTAACAGTGTCCATTCCAATTTGCAACGTTCATAAAAGACTGATTTTGGCAATCCCCTTCAACTTTGTTTTGCTTGGAAGCAAGGGATAAAAAACTCACTGAAGTCTTACTTGTCCCTCTCTGGGAATGCTGAAATAAAACAATAATCTGCCCATCAGAGGTTACCTCCATCTAATCCGTTAATATCGAAAACTGCTCTTCAAAATCATCAGAGCAGTTTTTCAGTTTCGTGTGCCCCCACGGAGATTCGAACTCCGGTCTTGACCTTGAAAGGGTCATGTCCTGGTCCCCTAGACGATGGGGGCGTATTCTATTTTCATCAAAGAACGGCAAAAATTTTACCATTCCCGCCAAAGCAGGTCAACCCTGAATGCTTTTCATCCGTTGTGTTACACCCTACCCCTCTTCTTCTTTCCAAAGACAATGGTCGAAGGTTGCGATGTGCTTGCGGTTGATTAACATGGCTGGGCTAACAATTTCAAGCTCAGAATAAATAATTGACCGTACTGTTCCTTCAAAGATGGGCAGGTATTCCCAGGTCCCGCCAGACATCAAGGCAGTGAAATCAAATCGGCCTGGCCATTCCAGAATGCCTTCATACTCATAAGTGGAGTCCGTTATGGCAATTTTGAAAGTATTTACATTTTCGTAACCCGGTCGGATGATCCCCTTTGACCCCACATCCTGGCGTCGTTTTAAACTGGCGCTGTGGATTTGATCCTTCACCAGGCGGAGATCTTCCAGTTTCTGTACCAAGAAATCAGGGTCGTGAATGCGCGCTAAGCTGGCATCCATGATGGTCATGAATGAACTGGTTTGATCAGTAAGTAATCCATTTAACCCGGTATTGGTAACCTTAACAGTACCGGCAATTCGGTAGCTTGCTGTCAACACATGGACAGGAATGATGCGTTTTGTCAGTGCCCGCTGTGCCATACCTCCACTCCCACATAAATCCTTGATACTTGTTCAGGGTACAGATACCGTAACCTGATCCCAATCCAATAGACGCAAAACCAGCACCGATATCTTTGGATTTGGTGGTTTCTCAGCGCATATTGCCTATCTTGTATGATATCAGAAACTTCCTAATCTCAGGAGTTTCCGGCTTTAGTCACTTTGCTTAGATTGTTGTTCTCAAATCCCGGATTGGGAGCTCCGGTATCTTTGTTAGTCGTTGAATATTTTACCCGGTTAATCTGACGCCAGAACAGGGTTCGCCCCGTTTATCAGTCCCCAGGATGAGGGAGGCCAGTATACCACTAAGGCTTCCCCGATAAGATTGTTCATAGGCACCAGGCCCCAGGTATGGGAATCGGAGGACTTATTTCTGTTATCTCCCAGTACAAATAGGGTGTTTTCAGGCACATCCCAATCGCCCTCATACTGCGGTTCAATCTTAATATACGGCTCGGAAAGCATAATGTTGTTGACATATAACTTTCCGTCTTCCACCCGGATATGTTCCCCCGGCAAACCGATCACCCGCTTGATATATTCCTGGGTAATGTTGCGTGGAAAATCAAATACAACCACATCCCCACGTTCCGGTTCACCAAATCTGTAGTTTAATTTGCTGACAATCACAAATTCTCCATGATGCAGGTTTGGTTCCATACTTGATCCGTCTATTTTTATCCTGGCCGAGACTGCATTGATAAGAAAAAATAGCACCACAGAAAGCAGCAGTGTTTCCAGGATATCAATTAGAACACCCAGTAAGTTGGGTTTCCCTTCATTTTTTAGTTCACTCTCGTCACCGAGAGAGTCAAACTCATTTGTCATATTAATTTCATCCATTAGTGTGTGTCAGATTATATAATCCCTTCTCAAGAAGGGCAAGGGGAAGGGGGACAGAAAAGAGCTGATTTCTGTAATCAAAAGATCAAGCATGACCCTGGTCAAAATTGGGAATCTCTGGAACTAGAATAAAGTTGGTTTAACTGGTGCGGAGGAGGATTTTAATTGGTGTACCAAGAAATGGCGCCTGCTCGCGAATTTGATTTTCGATGTATCTCAGGTAGGTAAAATGAGCTAATTCTCGATTATTAACATGCAGTAATATGGTGGGAGGATCATTCCTCACTTGAGAACCATAATAGATTTTCAGATGTTTTCCGGACTTGGAAGGGGCTGGATGTTTGTCCTGCGCCCGGTGAATAATCCGGTTTATTTGGGAGGTTGGCAACCTCACTAATCTTTCTTCCTGGACGCGTAAAGCCAAGGGGAGAACCTGATCAACCCGTTTTCCTGTTATTGCTGAAATAAAAAGGATCGGCACATAATCCATAAAATTCAGTTCGTAGCGGACGAACTTGGTAAATTCCACCATTGTATGGGTATCCTTCTCGATTAAATCCCATTTGTTAATAATGACAACAACACTCTTCCACTCATCTAAGATATATCCCGCGATATGGGTATCCTGAGACTTAATGCCCTCAAAAGCGTCTACTACAAGCAGTGCTACATCAGATCGCTCAATTGCCTTCATTGCCCTTAATACACTGAATTTTTCCACCCCAGGCTGAATGCTCCCCCGTTTACGGATTCCAGCAGTGTCTATGATTGTGATTGGCACATCATTGTATACCAGGGTCGTGTCTATCGAATCCCTGGTTGTCCCAGGAATTGCGCTTACAATCACTCGTTCTTCACCCAAGATTTTGTTTAATAAACTTGATTTTCCCACATTGGGTTTTCCGACTATAGCGATCTTTACAGATGTATCCTCTTCTTCCTCACCTCCCTCTGGTAATACCTTGACCAGTTGATCCAACATATCCCCGGTTCCGGATCCATGAATGGCAGAAATGATATGCATAGATTCAAAACCAAGTTCAAAAAATTGAACCGCATTCTGCCGTACCTGGTCACTTTCGCACTTATTGACTACCATCAGAATAGGAGGAAAGGGGGTATCGTCAACAATTTGCTGGGCTTTTCTTAAGGATTCAGCTATTTCCCGATCAGCAGGAGTGACACCAGATTGTCCATCCACGGTAAACAAGATTGCATCGGCCTCTTGGATAGCCAGTTCCGCCTGTTGCCGGATTTGTTCAATAAATTGATGAGAACCAATTGACAAGGGTTCCTGATTCTTGCCGGGACCAACCTGAGTTGGATCCAAACCCCCAGTATCAATGATATTAAAGACCACCCCTGACCACTCAACCTCCGTGGCCAACCGATCTCGTGTTGTGCCAGGGATATCATCAACAATTGCAATCCGGCGTTCAGCCAGCCGGTTAAAAAGGGTACTTTTACCCACATTTGGGCGGCCAACAATGGCAACTATTGGTTTCTGCATAAGATTACTGGTCTGGTAGGGAGATAGAATATCGATTAAGGCGTTGGTTCCGGACCTTCCTCGATCACGATTTCCACCGTTGTGGGCGAGATATCCTCCCAAATCACATCAGAGGGGAGAATTTCAATCAGCGGTGTCACAGTATGGACTCCAATCTCAAGATTTGTTAAATCAACGACGACCCTGATATCCCGCAAGGTGAGATTATCCAGAACTGGAACAGGTCCGGAGACCTGAACGCTGACCTGGGGAGGTGAGACTTCCGCCCTCAACCCGGGCAGCAGTCCAATGATCTCAATCTCCCTGGAAATTATCATGCTAGTTTCCAGCGCGGTGACATTTACCTGAACTAGGACCGTTGGATCTCCAACGACTGAAACACCATCCGGGAGATTCAATTCCAGGATGGTTTCCAGGTACCCATCCACACCGGTTAAATCTAGCGGCATAGTATTTACATATCCTGGTAGTTGTTCTACTAATTGCGGATCTTCTGAAAAAACCATTACCGTCGGTGGTGCAGGTGTGATGCTTGTAAACCGGTAGCCAGGCTCAACAATTCCCTCAGTGGTCACATTTACTGCCAGGTTTCTGTAACCACCCTGGAGGCTGATAACCTGATTCACGTTGACTGTCTCCGGCGACAAAGTGATGGCATCTACAGGATCACCATTTTCATCCAGAGCCTGGAGTGATAGTTCTTTGGAAATTGATGCACTTGCATCCGATATATCCAGAATCCCAACAACCGTCGAAACTGATTCAACTTTCGCTTCCTGTCCTGTGACCGTAGTTGTTACTCCCTCCCATTCCAGTCCACTGGTTTTGTATCCAATTGCAGGTTCTCCCTCAACTTGGATAGAAATCAGTTGCTCTTTTGATATTAAGTTGCTGACTCTTAACTGGAGTTGTTTTGGATTTTGCTCCAATATTCTGATTGGAGAAAGCTGTTCTGGGATCTTGACCTGAACCGGAAATCTATAGGTTCCCGCTTCAATATCAGTAAGGTTTATATAGGCAATGAGGGGATTTTCTGCTTCGATTTGCTGAATGATACTTTCCGGGGCTAGGATTTTAAGAGTTACAGTTTCGGGCACCGGATCAATGACAGCGATATCCGTTGTTGGTTGAATGATCTCAAAAGGAACAGTCAGATCTGCTTCAACATTCGGATTGGCTGACGTCACCGCAGATGTCCAGATTACAATAGCCAGAAGAAGTGAAAGAATCAGCGAAGTGAGATTGCTTCCCAACCAACGTAATAATCTCATTCAGAAATTCCTTGGAAGAGCGTTCTAAGCCTGGATAGGAGCGTTTTTTGGGATTGTTCAATCTGGAAAAAGCTGATCAGTTTTCCTTGCAGCTCATCCAGAGGTACATATTTATCAATCTTCCCATCATAAGCCAAGGAGACAATTCCCGTCTCTTCTGATATCACCATTGCGATGGCATCACTCTCTTCTGCAATCCCTAAAGCTGCTCGGTGTCTTAACCCCATGGATCGTTCAGGGGATTCTTCCAGCACACCACTGGAAGAGAGGGGAAGTACACAGGCAGCTGCTGCGATCTTCTCTCCAGAGATGATGATTGCTCCATCATGTAGAGGAGTTTTTGGAAAAAAAATCTGGATGAGCGTTTCCGGGTTGACGGTTGCTTGAAGACGCACGCCAGTTTCGATATATGCCTGCAGTGAATCTAACCTGGAAAAGATGATCAGTCCACCATATTTCCTCTCAGCTATGCGTCGTGATGCCTGCACAACATTTTGTATGATACGGTCCATCTCCGTTGAAAAATAATCCTGCGCAAAGACCGAACCAGTTCTTCCTAAACGTTCTAATACCCGTCGGATTTCAGGAGCAAATATTACCGGGATAGCCAGCAACAGGGTTGGCAGTGTATTTGTGATCAACCACGAAAATGCAGGAAGAACTCGGAGACTAGAGAGTAAGCTGATTACGACGATTAAGAATAAAACGCCCCGCAACAAAACCAGAGCTTTGGTGTCCTTGAGTAAGTAGAGGACAAAGAAAACAACTACGGCTACAAGCAGAATATCAACAACGCTTAGCCAATTTGCCCGCTCAAATATAAACAGCAAATAATTCCACAGATTTCTAATCACTTTGTTGTACCTGAAGTAGATTTGTGTTTATTGCATTGGTCGCAATATCCGGTCCTTTCTGAGCTGTTTAAAAAGCAGAACAGTACCGGGTGGCATGGATTCCATCACTGCATTTTGCCAGGCTTTTACCTGAAGATCTTTAACCGTTCGGGCCTGGTACCCTAAGGGACCCCACAGGTTTTCATGCTGGGCAAGGGAAGGAGGTAAGAATAGCAGTGCTGCCTCGCTTTGAAGCTCTTTTGATGAATCTTCCACAAAACTCATCAGTGCCTCCAGCCCTTTCTTAATTGCCAGCCCCTCATTTAACATCACATCGTCCACTCGTGTTATTAAGTTTTCAACCTGCCAACCCAACAGCCCGATAATTTCTTGATCTGAAAGAAGCAGCATGTAAGCTTTTTCACCGAATGCAGCCATAATATCATCTTTGGACATTTTCCGTTTCTTTCGACTATGTTGGCTCATGTAGGATGCAATTTGCTCGGCGGATTCAGGTGTTGCCCGACGGACATCCAGCTTACCGTATGATTTACTGGGGACTGGTTTAAAGTCCGGCTCTTCCTGCGTGATAGCCTGCCAAGCTTCATAGACCTGCTTCCAGGTTTTTTCAAAAGAACCATCATTTTCAATCACCACGTCTGCCTTGGTAAGTTTTGCTGTTGCCGGCAGCTGGGAATTGATTCTTTCTTCTGCTTCCTTTTTTGTAAGTTTCCGTTTGTCAATCAGCCGCTCTAACTGTAAATCAGTGGATGCCATCGTGACCCATACTTGATCACACAGGTTATGCATTTCTGATTCCAGTAGTTTAATTGCTTCAATCACTACCACCCGATGGGATGTTTTCCTTACCAGAACATCTAAAGCCTGCCTGACCAATGGGTGAATAATCGTTTCCAATCGAAGCAATGCATCTGGATTATTAAACACCAAATCACCTAGTTTGGCACGGTCAATCTCCCCATTAGCTCCTAAAATCCACATGCCAAAAGTATCAATTACGGGTTGATAGCCTGGTGATGGGCTCATGATGGCGCGATGCGACAGCACATCTGCATCAATCCCATAGGCACCCAGGTGTTCAAGCATCTTTCGGACGACACTCTTCCCGGTAGCAATATTACCTGTTAACCCGATGGCATATTTTCCTTGCCAGGCACTCATGTTTCCTCCTAACCGATTGGGGTCATCGGCTTCAGTCATTCTACATTGTAGTCTGGGGATGAAAGAATGTCAATTAATTAATGCTGTATGCAGTTAAAAAAAGAACCCTTCCGCAAGCAGCTCTCGCAGAAGGGTAGCCGACAACCAAAATTATTAAGCAAATTTTTCTGCAAAATGACAGGCGACAGTATGACCTGGTTCAATTTCCCTCAATTCCGGTTCATCTCTGCCGCAGATATTCTCCACATAGGGACAGCGGGGATGAAAACGGCAACCAAAAGGAGGATTGAGAGGACTGGGCACATCGCCTTCCAGAATAATACGCTTGCGCTTTTTCGTCGGATCAGGCAACGGGATAGCAGACATTAATGCTTGGGTATAGGGATGCAGCGGTTTTAGGAACAAATTTTCACGGGGTGCCAGTTCAACAATCTTTCCCAGGTACATCACTGCTACCCGATCAGAGATGTGTTCTACAACAGCCAGGTTGTGCGCCACAAATAAATATGTTAAGCCAAAATCCTTTTGCAAATCCTTAAGGATGTTTAGCACCTGCGCCTGGATGGATACATCCAGCGCCGATACCGGTTCATCTAAGACAATAAACTTCGGATTGAGTGCCAGGGCCCGGGCAATTCCGATCCTCTGTCTTTGACCGCCTGAGAATTCATGCGGATACCGGTGAGCATGATAATCTTCCATACCCACATTCTTAAGTGACTCCAGGACAATATCTACCCGCTCTATATTACTTCCAATTCCGTGTATCATTAACCCTTCGGAAATTGATTCCCCAATCGGTAACCGGGGATCCAATGAGGCATAGGGATCCTGAAATACAATTTGCATTTTCCGGCGGGTTTCCTTTAAATCTTTATCATTGAGTTGAAAGATATCTTTATTATCAAAGATCACTGATCCACTGGTGGGCTCCCGTAACTTGAGCATGGTATGACCCACAGTGGTCTTTCCACAACCGGACTCACCAACCAGCCCCAGTGTTTCACCTTCTTTTATTGTAAAACTGACATCATCCACAGCCTGGACCTGATCCACCACCTGGCGAAATATCCCACCGTAAACCGGATAAAACTTGACCAGGTTCTTTACAATAATCATATCTTCCGAATTGGATCGATCTTTATTCGGCATAGTTTCCCTCATACCTGACTTCATTCCTGAAAACTCCCGCCAGGGGGTCCAACCTGCTCCTGGAATAACCAGCAGCGAACGGTGTGCCCTGGTTCATATGTAATCAAATCTGGTTCTTGTTCAGTACAGATCTGGAGGTTGTGATCGATCCTGGCTTGGCACCGGGGGGCAAATTTGCACCCATCTGGCAGACCAATCAGGTTAGGAACCGATCCCGGGATAACCTCCAATTCTTCCTTTACTTCACCGAGGATAGGGACAGAAGCGATCAGCCCTTTGGTATAGGGATGCAGGGGCTCCCGAAAAAGTGTCTTAACTTCCGCCTGTTCAATGATTCTTCCAGCATACATCACCGCGACTCTGTCGGCCATTTCAGCAATTAGCCCCAGGTCATGGGTAATCAGGATTACTGAAGTGTCCAACTTATCGCGTAACTCGAGGATCAAATCCAGAATTTGAGCCTGAATGGTGACATCCAGAGCAGTGGTTGGTTCATCCGCAATTAATAATCTAGGCTCCAGTGCGAGTGCCATGGCGATCATAATACGCTGGGCTTGACCGCCAGACATTTCATGTGGGTAACAATGGGCTTTGCTTCTAGCATCAGCAATACCCACCAGATGAAGTAAATCAACTGCTTTATCCCAGGCATCTTTCTTGGAAATATTCTTATCGTGGATCTGGAATACTTCAGCAACCTGCATCCCTACTTTAAATACCGGATTAAGACTACTATGAGGTTGCTGGAAAATCATTGATATCCGGTCACCTCGCATTAAGATCATTTC
>JAUWCZ010000016.1 GCA_030609055.1 Chloroflexota bacterium
GTTACCTTCAGAATAGCACCTTTCACCAGGCTCGTATCCCAGGCAATGCTGTAGGAAATCCGTTCTAAAGCCCTGTTTGAGGTCATTAGGGGAAAACCGCCATTCGATAAAGGAGCTATCGTTGACACCTTGTTAAGAATGGGACAGCTCGTTCAAGAATTCCCCGAAATCGCAGAATTTGATATCAACCCCCTTATTGTTTATCCCAAAGGACAGGGCGCGATTGCTATCGACATGCGATTAGTTTTGGCAAGTGAGAAGTAAGGAGTAGAAAATGAAGTCATTGTATATCACTTCTGTAGAGAAATATTCTGGAAAGACCGCTCTCTGCCTGGCCTTGGGTAAACTGTATCAGGAAAAGGGGTTTAATGTCGGGTATTTAAAACCTTTCAGTTTGCGGCCCTGGAGAGTTAATAATAAAATTGCTGATGAAGATGCTTCTTTTGTAATTGATATTCTAGGCATTAACGCAAAGCCATGGGAGATCGCTCCGGTAGTGGTGACCCGGGAAATGCTGCGGGATCACCTTACTGGAAAAGAAAAGGTTGATTATATGCCCCGGGTTTTGGAAGCTGCAAAACAACTGGAGAAGAAAAAAGATTTATTGCTTCTCGAAGGTGGAGGTAGCCTTCGGGAGGGGTATGTGATGAATTTGCCAACTCCGGAGGTTGCCAAGGAGTTGGGAAGCGCAATTCTCGTTGTGGTGAAATACTGTGAAGATGCTTGTTTGCTGGATGATGTATTAGCAGCTAAATTCCGCCTTCCGGATTCTTTATCTGGTGTAGTAATCAACCGTGTTCCACAGCATGCACTTAGTTTTGTCAATGATATAGTTGTCCCCTATCTGGAAAAAGAAGGTGTGCCTATCCTTGGTGTTTTACCGGAAGACCGTGAACTGGCTGCGTTATCGGTTGGTGAGATCATTGAGGCTTTGGACGCAAAAGTGTTAACTTCTTGCGTGGATGAGGAAGCTCTCGTGGAAGCACTGATGGTAGGAGCGATGACAGAGGATTCTGCTCTACGACGATTCCGCAAACAACCTAACAAGGCGGTCATTACCGGAGGAGACAGGACGGATATCCAGCTAGCAGCGATGGAAACCTCCACAAACTGCCTGATCTTAACAGGAAATCTACATCCAAATAACCTTATCATTAAACAAGCCGAAGATATGTGTGTGCCTATTCTATTAGTTCCAGGCAATACGATGGAGACTGTAGAGACGCTGGACCGGATTTTTGGAAAAACCAGACTTGGTCTAAAGGTAAAACTGGAGAAGTTTCTGGGGTACGTCAAGGAAAATATCGATCTTAATCGATTGGATAAGGCGCTAGAAAACAAATAGACCAAATTCAGCAAGAAACAAAAATAACCTGGTCGAATCAGAAGGACCAGGTTATTTTTATTTTGCGATATATTTTAGGGTTGAAACACCACATCTGCCGGCATGCCGGGTTTGAGTTTTCCGTCTGGATCCTTTACAGCCAGTATTACAGCATAAACTGTATTCTGCCGCTCTTCCTGAGTCTGTACGTTGCGGGGTGTATATTCCGCTTGATCAGCAATCCGGACAACTTCCGCCTGAAAAATAATCTCCGGAAATGAATCTACTTGGACTTCAACTTCATCTCCCACATTCACAATTCCATACCTGTCTTCAGGTAAATATACAGTTATTTTTAATTGGTCTAATTGTGCCAGAGTAATTACCGGCGATCCGGCCACTGCAAGTTCACCAGGTTCAATCAGGCGATATAGTATTGTGCCATCCATTGGTGCCTTGATCTCGCTCAAGGATCGTTGGATTTCAAGCAGGTCATAGGCTGCTTGTGCAGCGTCAACTTGAGCTTGAGCAACCGCCAATTCTTCCTCACCAGGTCCAGATGTTGCCAGCTCGAACTGGGCTTTCGCATGGGCAATAGTAGCTTCAGCCAGGGCAACATCATCTGGATCTGGTCCATCCTTGACCTCGTTATATTCTTTTTCTGCGACATCATGGTTGGCAGCAGCAATCGCCACATCAGCATCCAATAGCGCCATTTCAATTTCATCGGCACCCTTTTTTAACCAATCACGGTACCAGATCGCATATTGGTAAGCGTCTATCGCTTCCGTAAGCGCAATCTGAGCTTTAGCTTTGTCTATTTTGCTTCCGGCTTTATTAAATTGATTCCGTTTCACTCCGAGTCTTTTCTCTGCTATAACCACCTTGGCTTTAGCTGATTTCATTTCTTCAGGGCTGGCTCGATTTCCCGGTTGGTTGATGATCCATCTGTGTTGGGCGTCATCTAGGCTATCTCTGGCGACGGCCAGTCGTTGCTGTGCTTCCGCTGAAATGATGGCTGCATTAGCATAGAGGTCTTCCAGGGCCTGTCCTGCAGCCAGCATTTCCATTTCAGCCGCGGTAACCGCTGCCGCACGCTTGTTGATTGATCCGCCAGCAACCAGGAGGTCATAGGACGCTTGGGCTTGATTCAGGATTGATGAAGCTTGATTAACCAGTGCTTGGAGTTGGGCTTGGTCAAGAAGCACCAATGGATCTCCCTCGTGTACTTGGTCTCCTTCTTCAACAAGCACATCTAGAACTTGACCACTAAGCTGGGGTGAGATCCTCACCTGTACCGCTTCAACAACCCCGGATGCCTTAAGGGAGTTGGTTTTTTTATTTCCAAAAAACCCGGATGAGTTAGTATCACATCCGGAAATAAACAAAATAGTGAAAAGAAGTGGTAGAAGGATCAGGTTATTTTTACATTTCATTGTGTACCTCCGGTTATCTTTCTTGCATGCAGGCTATGAAAACATCTTCCAGGGTTGGTTCAACCACGGCGATGGAATCGATCAATATGTCTGAGGCTTTGGCAGTTTTTTTGATTTCCTGGATAGTTTTATTTGCCTGCGGAGTGATGATATGGATCATCGATCCATACAATTCTGCTTTAAACTCTGGAATTTTTTCCGAGTCTTTGGGAAGGTTAAGGATATTAAGTAATCTTTGGGGATGAGGTGTATGAATTTCAAGGACTTCTCCCGGCATAGTTTGATCTTTTATTTCCGATGACGTTCCACGGGCGATGATCTCGCCGCGTTGAATAAAAGCGAGTCTATGACAATGCTCTGCTTCATCCATGTAGTGGGTAGTGATAAACACTGTTATCCCTTCTTCCACTAGCTTGTACAGAAGATCCCAAAATTCTCTTCTGGATACCGGATCCACACCAGCTGTTGGTTCGTCTAAGAACAACACCTCCGGGTGATGAAGGATTGCAGCACTTAGAGCCAGCCGTTGACGCCAACCACCGGAGAGGTCTTTGGTAGGTGAACCCTCATATCCCTCTAAACCGGCAAGGGAGATGGCGTAGCTGATTTTTTCCTTCATTTCCGATGGGTTTATTCCATATGCCTGTCCGTAGAACACTAAATTCTGAGTTACGTTTAAATCACTGTAAAGTGAGAATTGCTGTGACATATAACCAATTCTGGGGAGTATTTTCCTGATCTGACCATCTACGGGAATGCCCAGAACCTCAATTTCACCAGCCGTAGGCGGAACCAGCCCTAACATCATTCTGATGGTTGTGGTTTTACCTGATCCATTCGGTCCCAAGAATCCGAATATTTCTCCACTATGTACTTCAAAGGAGACCTGGTTTACCGCTGTAAAATCACCAAATTTTTTCACCAACTTTGATGCCCGAATTGTTGTAGGATTTGTATTCATCACTTAATCTAAGGTCCTCCTAATAAACCGCAAAGAAACGGTGACGATTATGATTCCAAGTATCAAGAGGGCAATTACACTCGGCAGGATATCAAAAAATCCAGATCCTTTCAGAAGAATTCCACGTAGGATATCCAACCAGTGGTGAGCAGGTATTATATTGGCCAGAAATCGAATGATTAGGGGCATGGATTCAACCGGGGCGGCATAACCAGTAAACATAAAGTCTATCATGCCAATCATAAGAACTATCAAAAAGGCTTGATGCTGACTTTTTGAAAAAACGGAGATGGCCATACCTTTTCCGAGTTCCACCAGCGTATAACCAAATGCCAGAGTAAATAACAAGACCATTGATCCCCGGATTGGCACATGGAAAGCAAAGTGCACCACACCAAGCATCATGGCAAAGTCAGCCATGCCGACCAGGATAACAGGAATTGATTTTCCTATGATGATCTCCAGGGATGAAAATGGCATGACTAGCAATTGTTCCAGAGTGCCGAATTCCCGCTCCCGTGAAAACGTGAGTGCAGCAAATATTAGAATAGTAAATTCAAGCATCAAGCCAAGTTCTGCCGGTGTAGTGAAATATGCTTCACTAAGCTCTTCATTAAACCAGACCCGGAGACTGAAGTCGAATCCGCTGAACTGATTAGGATCTAAGTGTAGTTTTTTGATTGTTATTTTCTCACCAAGATCTCTGATAACACCTTCAATTGCCCGCTGAGCTTCTTTTGCAGGTATGCTTTCTGCACCATTTAAAATAACCTGCAAGACTGGTTGGCCTGCAGTAGAAATCAACTCTTCGGAAAAACCTTGAGGAATGATTACTGCGGCATTGATATTTCCCCGATTCATTTGATCTTCAATTGGCGCCATGGATTCAACAGGCGCAGTTAAGGTAAATACATCAGTGTTCTCCAGTTGGATAACGAGGTTCCTGCTGGCGGCAGTTTTATCCTGATCCCAGATCATCATCGGCAGGTTGGATATGGGTCTTGATGTAGCCCAGCCCACCATCAACAGTTCCAGGGCACCTCCAAAGAGCATAAAAGCCGGCAACCACCAGTCATTTTTCAGGTGTAAGAACTCTTTTTTTACCAAGGCAAGGATTCGTCTGATCATCTTATTTTAGTGTTACGCAAGTTTCTTTTTAAAGAATGTAGAAGCCACGCCTGTAAATAGGAAGCCTAAAAAAGTTAAGAATATAGCATAGGGCCATAATACATCTAAACCTATTCCGGTTAAGAAAACACCCCTGGTAATAATCGCGTAATGTGTGCCGGGGAGGAACAGGGATTCCAATCGGGCTATTTCTGGCATGGATACTGTCGGAAAAAATATTCCTGTTAGGAAAAAACCCGGAAACATGACAACCAGGAAGGATAGAGCCAGGGCGGCAGATTGTGAGCGCATAAAAACACCAATAATCATGCCCATACTCAATTCAGCAAACAAGAATATTGCAGAAAGAACAAAAAAGAGCATGAAATTACCATTAAAAGGGACTCCGAACCAGACCATAGCTAACAAAGGGATGATGATCACATTCAATAAACCAGCTAGTATATAGGGGATCATTTTTCCGAGGAGAAGTTCAATCCGTTTGATGGGTGTTGCCAGCAACTGTTCCATGGTTCTGTGTTCATGTTCTCTTGCCAGTGTTAATGCAACAGAAAAGGCAGGAAAACCAAGGACAATGGAGAGCAGCCCTGGTACCAGGTCAACTTGAGGGGCCAAGCTGGGGTTGTACCAGGCGAGAATTCGCAGATCAATCGGTTGGATTGAATCCAGCGGTATCCCTTGGGCTTGGAATTGGTTGGCAAGAATCTGATTGGCAAATGCTTCTGCCCGCCAGCCAATATTTTCCACTGCAAACCCCCCGCTTTCCGGTTCTGTGCCATCAATAATCACCTGCAGTGATAAACCTTGGAGAGTGAGTAAATCTTCACTGAATCCCGGGTCAATAATTACAGCAGCCTTTATTTTTCCTCTGGTAAGCAGTTCTTCTATTTCATGGAAGGAGTTTACATTCAAATACAGATTCAAATCATCTCCAGCAGTGATTTGCTGGACAAAAGACCTTGAGGTGGGGCTTTTATCATAATCCAGGATGGCAATCGGGACATGCTGAATATCGACCGCAAGGGAATAAGTCATTAAAAGCAATACAACAGTTGGCGTAACCAGAACTAGAATTAAAGTCCCTCGATCACGCATAATGTGTTGAATTTCTTTCCTGATAACTGCCCAGAGGTGACGGTAGGACATGGTCAAATCACCTGGTCCATTTTTCTTATTATGGAGATAAAAGCTTCTTCCATTCGGGGAGGCGAGGTCCTGATTTCGTTTATAGTAAGATCATTTTGTTCTAATGCCTTGGTGAGCTCCTTTTGCCTCTTTTTACTTGAATCAACCAGAACGTGGAGAGCCTCCCCGTAACTTTGCACTTCCAGTACTCCAGGCAACTTGAGGAGAACTCTCCGGGCAGTTTGCCAGTCATCGGTAACGATTTTGATGAATTCTCCCTCGAGCTTATTCCTGATAACTGCAGGAGTATCACAGATTGCAATCTCTCCCTGGTACATCAATCCAACCCGGGAACAGCGATCGGCTTCATCCATATAGGGTGTGCTGATGAGGATCGTTGTTCCTTTCAGGTGGAGATCAGTGAGAATATTCCAGAACTCACGTCTGGAAACAGGATCTACACCAGTAGTGGGTTCATCTAACAGTAAAATAGGGGGGCGGTGAACCAGGGTGCTTGCCAAGGCTAACTTTTTTTTCATACCACCAGAAAGGTGTGCTGCCCGTCGATTGGTGAATTCCGATAAACCGGCAAACTCAAGCAGGTCCGGGATACGTTCTGCCTGAATCTCGGGAGGGACGTCGTACATCTCAGCAAAAAACCGTAGATTCTCAAGAACAGATAACTTTTCATAAAGACTGAATTCCTGTGCCATGTAGCCTAGTTTCGGTTTGATCCGCTCAGATTCTTTTTTAATATCAAACCCAGAAACTGTACCTCCACCTTCGCTGATCGTTAGTAATCCAGCCAGGGTCCGGAGAAGAGTAGTTTTTCCTGCCCCGTCAGGACCAACAAGTCCAAAGAGTTCTCCTTGTTGAATCGCCAAAGTGATACGATTCAAAGCAGTGAGTTCTTTGAATTTTCTGGTTAAGTCTGTAAGGGCGATAATCGGTTTTGCCATCGAAAATTAATTAAATGAACTTGGTAGGATTCTTGGAATATTCATCTAAAATTTCACAGATGTTGGGTGATAGAAGAAGCTAATTTCCAAAATAAAACGGACGGTGATCAGCATTCCAAGGGAGAAAAGAACTGGAGATTGAATAATGGGATTCCCTTGGAGAGTTCTAGTTGTACCAAATTCACATAAAGTATGCTGCCAGAAATGAAAAGGATCCGCGTAAAATAATCCACCAAGGATATACGTTGTCAGGATACTAATCACAACCCTGCGATAGAGCAGTGAGATTTTTTGATCATCCCCAGCAGGTTGAGTTATTGCTGCTGTCATTC
Source organism: Chloroflexota bacterium (assembly GCA_030609055.1). Taxonomy (GTDB): domain Bacteria; phylum Chloroflexota; class Anaerolineae; order Anaerolineales; family UBA11858; genus B10-G9. Next base: position 7,266 of record JAUWCZ010000016.1, read on the forward strand.
CATACCTATCTTATACAAATAATGTTTATTGTTTTGCCTTCCGGATTATCCAGAGCACAAACAAGGCAGCTAAAGGGGGTTCAAAAATAACTCCCAAAAGTTGCAGAGTTGAACTAAAACCCATGGCTGGGATAACAAACCAATCTATGAGACCCATTACAACGGCAGATATGATTGCCGCAACGTAGTCTCCTTTAACGCCAATCGGGCGGTCATCTTTCCAGATTAGGCCGGCAATGTATCCCATTAATAATCCCACCAGGATCATCGCTCCAATTAGAATTAAGATTTGAATAACCATTTATACCTCCTATTTCTTTTAGTTGAGGGTAGTAGAAGGATGTATATGTTGGTCTTTTTATTGTATCCCGTCATTTGTAATCAATTTCCTCATTTGCCCCTGCTCGGGGTACCCCATCCTGCACGGAAAAACTAATCACCGGGATTATACGGCCGAATGCTCGATATCCCTCTGGAGTATGGGGGAAATCGTACCCGATCATTTTTGCCAGCACGCGGATGATTTGGGGATTCCGCTGCGTATAGCCAAGAAATACAATTTCTGCTTGGTCAGGTTCCAATCGGTGAGCCAAGGCTGCCATGCGCTTGGAGCCAACCTGTATTGTTACTCTGGGTTCAAGCTGGATATTTTGAAACCATTGGGATCGGGGACCGAAGCCGGATACCACGAAATACCGCCGTTTTTCTGGGATGTGATGAATAATTTCCAGGACTGCTTGCCGTCTTTTTTCGGATTTTCGACCAATGTGCGTAAGCAGTAAAGCTCTATTGCCTAGCATCCAACCCAGGTTTAAACGGTAAATCCAAATCGGAAATCGATAAAATTTGGCTTGTAAACCACGCGGTGGTTGAGGGATATTCATTCCATGAGTTCCTTTTGATGAGTGAGGAGGATTACCTCTGTGATCCTTGTTTACAAAAACGGGAAAGTATTAGTTGTCTTGATCCAGTGTTTGATAATTAAGAGGTGTTTTTAATCCCTGAAGCAGCAATTTGAGATTGGTTTTAACATGACGTTTGATGTCGATTTTATCCGGATCATAAAACCAGAGGATAACTGTCCCTTCTAGCATAGAACCGATGGCGATAGCTGCTTCCAGCTCGCTATCGGCATGTAGTTCTCCCCTGTCTAGTCCTTGTTTGATCAGTGAGGTCAGAATATCCATATGTCTTTGATAGTATTTTGAGATAGTATTTTTTACTGATTCTTGGCGAAAAGCGAGCGCAACAAAATCGTAAAACAAAGGCATCCACTTGAGCATCTTTACCATATCTTCAGAGATTCGTTCTACGTAGGTTTCCAGACGCTCGTCAATGGATCGAGGATCCGTTAGCAAGGTCTGGATGTCCTTGATTTCTGGCTCGAAGATCCTCTCCAATAGATGAATAATAAGCGAGTCCTTGCTATCAAAATACCAGTATAAGGAGCCTTTACTCAATCCTGAGGTTTCAGCGATATCCGACATGCGAGTTTTATGAAATCCATCTTCTGTAAATGTCTTCATAGCCGCGTCTAGGATCTGGTTTTTTCTTTCTTCTGTAAGGTCTTTTTTGGGAGACATAGGGATCATATCCACTTGAATAGTAAACTGACCAGTCAGTCAATAATATCATAAAAGGATAAACCAGGATTGTCAAGAGGGGGATCAATATGCTGATACGATCCAATGAAGTTATTTGATCTATAAATAAACTGGGATTGGGAGGGAAATTGATTGGGATTTGTTTTTATTAGTGATCTATTAGGAGATGGCAGAAATTGTAGTATTTCGACCAGCTTGTTTTGCCTGAAACATGTATTGGTCAGCTTCATTAATCAGGCCCATTAAATCGCCGATATCGTTATTGAGCTCACTGACCCCTACACTGATGGTCATTTCAATTTTATGAGAATTCATCTGGACGGGATATTTAACGACATTTTTTCGAATCCGCTCTGCTACCTGGACAGCAGTCCGAAGGGGAGTTTCCGGCAGGATAATGACAAATTCTTCTCCTCCGATCCGGGAAAATATATCAATTTTTCGGATAACTTCCTGGCAGCAGGCGACTACTTTTTGGAGTACGAGATCTCCAACTTCATGTCCATAGGTATCATTAACCTGCTTAAATTGATCCAGATCAAAAAATATCACTGAAAGAGGACTGTTGAACCGCTTTGCCCGATCAAACTCGTATCGACCCCATTGGTCAAGCCCCCGTCGGTTGAAGATTGAGGTAAGCGGATCCGTGATAGCTAGCGCCTGAATCTCTTTATGCAGCTGGGCGTTGTGAATAGCGCTGGCTGTTGTCGCCGCAATGTTAGTCAGGATCTTAAGGTCGTTCTCAGTGAAGAGTTCCGCCTCAGTTCTGGCAAGGAAAATCACGCCCAGCACTCCATCCTGGGTCGGTAGTGGTGCTGCGATGGCAGACTGAAGTGGCGTGATTGTTCGGTCTATTTTTTGCTTTTCCGATAAGATTAAACCTGCCTTGTTCTTCAGGGTTAGTGGTTGATTCTGCAGGTATGACGAGACAGGTAAGAATTCTTGGAGATCAAGGGGATATTCTTCATCAAATAGAGATCCATCACCAAAGTCTGCTTTTTTATGGAGAACTTTTCTATCTTCATCGGCCAGAAATAACGCTCCAAGTGTCGTTGAGGGTATTGCGTTTACTGCTCCTTCCAGGATTTTCGACAGGAGATCATCGAGTTTTAAAGTTGTGACCAGGGTTGAGGTAGCTTCATGAAGCGCGCCTAATTCACGGGCATGTTGTTGAACTTGTTGAAATAACCGGGAATTGCTCAGAGCTATAGAGGCTTGACCGGCAAATGCGGAGAGTGTTTCGGCATGTTCATCCTGATAAAATTGGCGGCTATGATTATTCAGGGATAAGAAGCCAACCACCTCATCTACATCGAGGATAGGTGCGCCTGCCCAGGATAACACCTTTGCTGTTGAGAGTGTCTTGACCCAATCTGGACTATCTTGTGTATCCGGGATGATAAGTGGTCTTCTTGTTTCAGTCATTTTCTGTAAAGTACTGAACCTGGAAATTATAAAGGGTGTGTGAAAGATCTCATCCGGATCTCCAATAAGAATCTCCTGGTAGCCTTGCTGCCGAACAACCCGGGCAACCCCTTCCTCAACCAGCATTAAATTTGCGGAGTGGTAGGGAATCACTGATGCTATCTGGGTTAATATTTGATCCAGGACAACTTCAAGATCCAGGGATGATTGAATGACCCGACCGGTATGCTGCAGCGCTTGAGCCAGTTTCCTTTGCTTGCGTTCAGCTTCGAAAGTCCGGGCATTATTGATCGCTATTGCAGCTTGATTACTGAGTAGATCCAGAACTTGGAGAAATTGATCGTCTAGCTCACCCGGCTCAATGAAGGATACATTCATTACTCCGATTACTTTTCTGTGAAATATAAGCGGGAGGCTAACTAAAGAACCGGTTTTCCAGGTATCTTGGAGGGTTTCTTCTCCTTGAATATCCGGTACCAGAATCCGTTCACCCCTCCTGACTGTCTCATAAAACAAGCTGTTCATATCTGGAAGATGAACAGGATCGCGCTGGACATCTTCCGCGTATTTCACAGCTCCAAATTCCAGCATATTTCCATCATAAAGGAGTATGTGCCCATCACGAGCAGAAACCAACTGTAACACCTGTTCAAGGATACTCTCAAGCACTTGTTTTAATTCGAGATTATCAGATAGCCGAAGATTTGCTTTCCGCAAAGAATCTGCCAAAATCCGTTGCTCTCTCTCGACCTGGAGGAATTGGAGATTCAGGATAGCCGTAGCTGCCTGATCAGCCAGTAATCGGAGGATAATTTTTTCTTCCTCTGGAAAATCTCGAACAGATGCAAACCAGATATTCAATACACCAATCACTTCTGAGGCGGCTTTGAGAGAGAATGATATCAATGCTTCTTGTTGATCCGCTGTCGCAGGACTATGCTTTGCCAGGTCGGATATATAAAGATCCTGATGGGTTTCAGCGACTGTTCTGGCGATTTCCGCTTCACCGACGTGTGAAAAGGGTAGGGATTGCTGTTTATTTTTCCCCAGTGAAATGAAGAAATCAAGAGTTTGGTTTCTATAAAGATAGATATTTGTATCGTAGGCAGGGGTTAATTCAAGGATTTGCGATAAAACGGTTTGTAAACCAGTCTCCAGATGGCTGCTGGAAGAGATATTAGTGCTTATTTTTTGGAGAGAATCCAGCTCCTTGGCCCGCAGATTCAAATGTTCTTCTATGAGTTTCTTATAAAATGTGGATCCTAGAGTTTGAGCGATACTATTGTAAGTTTTCAGTTCCAACTGGTCCCAAATGATATCCGCTTGAATATCTTCAAATCCGATAAAACCCCATAAGGCTTTATTGGTATAGATGGGAAACACCGCATAATTTCCATTCTCAAAACAAGCTAATTGAGAGCGAGTATCAGGTAAAAGATTGGTGAGAGATCCGCTAAACGGGATACCATCTTCTGCTGTTCTGATCCAGCTCTGGATTTGGGAGGAGAGGTCTAATTGGTTTTGATAAGGCACTTGCGGATCATCTGTTTCAGCATCAGACCAGTGATGGTGTATTCGGCCAGAATAATTCACCGTGCCGTTTCCTTGTAACTGGAACAGGAAGATGTGATCTAAGTTGGCTGCCATACCAATTGCTTGGATTAGATCAGGAAGCTTATCCATCCAGGCCTGGGTAGAAATTAAATCAGTTGTGAGGAGGTTAACGGTCTCCAGCAATCGAGATAACTGGGATAAAAACTGATTGTTTTCTGTAAGGACATCAAGCTCAAACCGGGTTTTTACTTGCAGATCTCGTATATGTCCGATCAGCATGCCAGAAATAACCAGCAAAGAGAAGCCAACCAGGTGTTGGAATAGCAGGAGGTTTATTTTTCCGGAATATGCAGGATGCAAAAGATTTAGTAATAGATGGATTGTAATACTTAGAAAGGCAGCAGCAGCACCGAAGCTCATTCCCAGAGACCAACCGGTAACCAGGACTGGTAGGGCACCCAAGGCTATTAATACCCAGGATGTATCAGCCCTTGAAAAAAAGATCAATCCGCCGATGTAAATCATCCAGCTCAGGATGATCATTATCCACTCGGAGGGATCTAATTTATAACCTTGTTTTAACTTTACCCTCATGCGCTTTTCAGATTTCTCGTTTTTATTTCAATAACCAAACAATAGGTTATTGAGTGCTAGAACCGTAAAAACAGCCATAGTGAAGAGAGGCTGACAGTGATAATCAGGGCAGGAAAACCTTTCTGGAGGAAATACTTATAGGTGATTCTGTACCCTGCGCGCTCAGATATTCCCGCGGTAATCATATTCGCAGAAGCGCCGATCAAAGATCCATTTCCTCCCATAGCCGCTCCTATCGAGAGACAATAATATAAAACTTTGGTTTCCGCTCCAGGTACTATTTGGGACAAGTAAGCAATCACTGGCAGCATTGCAGCAGTAAAGGGGATGTTTGCAACTATCATTGAGAGGAAGGCACTTAACCAAATAACAACGATCATTGCCAGGATCAGGTTTTCACCAATTAAATTTCCTATCTGTGAGGCGATGATACTGATCAACCCAACTTCCTGAATAGCACCTACGACAATAAATAGGGACATAAAAAAGACCAAAGTTGTCCAATCCACAGCTCCAATCATTTCCTCAATATCAGGGCGGATCCAAATCAGCAGGGCGGAGGCTCCGATTAAGGCAGTTACAGATGGAGGGAGATGAATAGCCTCCCCAAAGATAAAGAGCAGCAGCATTCCGCCACCAATCCAGCCGGCTTTTTTCAGATTGTCTGGATTAGTTATTTTTCCCCTTTCCGCCAGCTTTTCTAATAGCGCAGGTGAGCTGGATTTAGCCTCTGATAAGTCCTTTCGGTATGTAAACCAGCTGTATATGACCAAACCAACAAATGCCAGGAACACTCCCGGTGTAAGATTGAATAAAAAGTCGTTAAATGTGATCTCGCCGAAGGACCCGATCATAATGTTTGTAGGTGTGCCGATTAATGTACTGACACCGATCACATTTGAAGCGAACACTTCCGGAATTAACAGGACAAGGGGAGAGATATTTAATGCCAATGCAATTTGGACCGTTATCGGAGTCATTAATAACATGGTGGTCACATTATCGAGGAAAGCTGAAGCAATGCCTGTAATAAGCATTAACACCGAGAGTAGAACCCACATCCGTCCCCCTGAAATACGATAAGCAAAATATGCCAGCCAATGGAAAATGCCTGTATTTTCAACAACTGCTATGACTATCATCATACCCATAATCAGAAAGATAACATTCCAGTCAATGTAGGAAATTGCTTGTGAGAAATTGAAAATGTGTAGGCTCTCAGTGATCGGTTTTCCAAGGTAGCTGATGGCAAGCAAGAGACTGGCGCCTGCAAAAGCTGCCAATGTGTTCTGCAATAAGCCGGTTGCAATCAATGCCAACACCAGGATAAATACAAATCCTGCGATCCAAAAGGCAGTTGTGATTTCCCGTTCCATGATAATTGTGGAAAGGGAGAGAGAATTCCCGGATTTAACGGTAATCAGCTCGTTATCATTGAGGTTGAGTTTAAATTGGCGGAAGTGAGGTCGGTTAAATACGAGTGTTATTTGATCTGGGAGAGGTTCCGGTGACTGGATTGCAAAGCGCCCATCCGACTGGGTAATCGCTGATGTGAGAGTATTTGGAGTTGATTCTGACAACAGGGAAATTGTGACGCCTTTTACAGGCTGACCATGAGAATCCTGGATACTGCCAAAGATCCAGGGCTGATCAAGTGACTCTGACCCAGCAGAAATTTCCTCCATGGGGAGGAGGACCAATAACGATACAAATAGTGTAAGGATCAAAAAAGTCAGTATTCTTCGAACCACCTGATGGTTTCCTCGTATAGTTATAAGATTGAACTATGTATGTGTCCCGGTTCTGGTAAGCCTATCTAAGTTGATCCAAAATAAGTTTATGAACAAAATACCTTGATTAAAGAATCTATGAAGAGAGGATCACCGATGCCTGGCAGATATCAGTTATTCGATCTGTGAAAGCTTTCAGACGTTCATTTGAAAGCAAATTGTCCTCTTGTTCTTCCTGAGGGCGTCCTAGGACAACATAACTGGGATCCAGCTCTTCACAATAGGAAATGATCTCATCGGCTACCTGCCCATCCCGGATAACACCCTCGGATGATACGTTTTTCTCCGTGGCTTGTTCTTGTGCACCCAGAAGAATAAACTCACCCATTTCTTCCATTTCCTGAGAGATATGATTGGTTTTGCTACTGGTGGAACGAGAGAGAAAATCTAAATTAACAACATAAAGGAAGTAAATTGTTTCCCCAATATCACGCGCTAATTGGATCGAAGTGGTAATGGTTGACTGACTGGAGGGACCTCCTCGGATAGCGCATAGGATTCCCGGCATGGATAGCTCCTTCCTGAATGGGTTGGGTGATCTTTGCCTTAAACTATCGCACCAATAACTGGAAATTCCCCTTGAATTATAACTTGTGATCTGGTTTTAAACTCACCCTACTTACGAAAATGACAGGTCTATTGAGGTGTGGGAGTGGGAGTCGGCGTGAGTGTAAGGTTTTCAGCCTCGGAAGAGGTTGGTGTGGGAGGATTAGCTGAATCTCCCAGCTGAAATTGGGGGAGGCCCGTGATGCCTAACTGCCAGGCCAACTCTAATTTCTCCGCTGCTAAAGCAGGCTTGGCAGGCAGGTCAATAATCACCTGATCAACGAGATCTAACATCTCCGAGATAACCTCCTGCTGAAAACTTGGTATATCTTCCCTGAGGAAAAGTAAGTCATTTTTTGCTATAGTAAGTGTTTCTTCTGCAAGACCGAAATTGGCATGCAGTAAAAACTGATTGGCGTGGGATAACAGATCGAGAATTCTTAACAACTCGATTTCCTGACGAATCCAATTTGAGCTGATTTGTGCGGAAGCCAATGTTTCTAACAACCGGGTGTTAGAAGATTGATTTGCTTGAAGTGTGGATAGAATCTGAGGATACAGAGTGATAATACTACTGCTGGCATCTAGGGTTGCCTGGGCTGATGATGAAGCGGTATTTAGTTTTTGAAGCTCTTCTTCCATAAATACCAAAGTGGATTGATAGGAATATATTTCATTCGCCAATAAAGTCTGGTTATGCACCAGGGTTTTTTCCAACCTGGTGATTTGAGATTCGCCCGCTTCCTGGGTCTCCCTCACATTAATCCGGGTTAAGCTCTCAGTTTTTGGCTGAAGGAGTTTTAAATCCAGGGTTGGAATTACGCCAAGTGCACCGTAATATACTCCAGCACCAAGGAGCACAGCCAGGATTACAGTTAAGAGGAGGCGTAGTATGATTACGCCAATCGACTTTATGGGGTTAGGCTTTGATTTTTCAGTCTCAGGTGGAGGATTTTTCTTTAGATCCATAATTATCTAACTCGATTAATCCAATTTTAAATTGAAAACTAACAAAGTCTCCGTATAAAAAAAGCCGTTCCACAGGGTGAAACGGCTGAGGATATCTTGAACAGTCTTAGCGGTCCAGATTGGGAGCAAGTCTTTTGATCTTTTTTTTCAGTCCGCTTGCTTTAACCTCATGCATTTTTTTCATTTCCTGTAAAGCTTGTTTGGATTTCCGACGTCGTAAGTGTCCGTGATGTCCTTTGGTCCGTAAGATTTTCCCGCCGCCGGTCTTACGAAAGCGTTTAGCAGTTGCTTGATGTGTTTTTATATTTTTTTTGCCCATAACTCAATTGTCTCCTGGAAAGTTCCCTTACTCTCTTTATTTTTTCCCAGATCGTTTTTCTGGCGGTTTAATTCTTCGCAGAATCTTATTCAGTTCCTTGTTGGCATCCTGTGTGGATATCTCTCTCGTGGCAGCCCATTCCGCAACGATTTTTTTCTTCAATCTGGAGTGTGCTCGCTGTTCTGTGGTGTTCAGTTTATCAGCTGCTCGTTTTCCATGCAAATCCCGCATCAAAGCGCAAAAACCCTCTAAGTTACCATCTGTGGTCACTTGGTTAATTCTATTCTTCCGAACGGTGTGTTTGCTGTCCATTAATTCCGGAGGAGATTCAAGGATGGAAATGGCTTTTTGGAGTAACTTATCACTCACAACTGGACGGATCCGATCACCATCGATTTTATCAGTAGGAATCCAGTATTCACCATTCCTGGTTTGAACTTTATAGTATTCCTGGATTTCTCCTCCAAGGGACTTCTTTTCAATCCCTTCAACTTGCCCAACTCCATGATGAAGGTGGGATACCCAATCGCCTTTTGAAAAAGATAATTCTTCCTCTGACATACCGGACTCCAGCTGATGAAACCTGATCTCGCCAGGTTTATCCAGTCAGCTATTTTATCATAGCTGTTTAAATATTTTTGTGTTTTTCCAGATAGTCGCGTAAAATCCTTTGAATGCGGGGCTGCCTCAGCCGGCGCAATGCCTGGGCTTCGATTTGCCTTACTCTTTCTCTAGATACACCAACTTTTTCGCCCACTTCCTGTAGGGTATGGCTTTTCCCATCCGGGACGCCATAGCGAAGTCTCAGTATACGGACTTCCCGGGATGGTAATGCTTCCATGACTTCTTCAAGGTGTTCCTTAAGGAGGTGTTTTGTTGCCGTTTCATCCGGCAATGGTGTTTCCAAATCTTCAACAAAATCACCCAAAACGGCGTCTCCTTCCTTGGTGGTTGGCATTTCCAAGGAGAGAGGTCTGCGGGCGACTTTCATCATGTACTGTACTTTTTCAGGCGCTTCGTCCAGTGCTTCGGCCAATTCTTCGATTGAGGGATCTCTTTCCAGGGACTGCTTCAAATCATTCTGCATACGGAACATTTTCGAGATCTTATCACCCATGTGAACAGGTACGCGGATGGTCCTGCCCTGGTCTGCAATTGCCCTGGTGACTGCCTGTCTGATCCACCAGGTGGCATAGGTGGAGAATTTATAGCCCCGCAAGTAATCAAACTTTTTAGCAGCCCGCATCAAGCCGATGTTACCCTCTTGAATTAAATCCAAGAACGGGACTCCTCGTCCCATATATTTTTTCGCTACGCTGATTACCAGACGGGAGTTGGCAGTGATGAGGTGATCAAGAGCAGTCCATTCGTCCTCAATCATTTGATGCAATTCTTCCCGTCGATCCGGTGCAACATTTCCTCGAGCCATCTCTTTGCGGGCTAATCGTCCCCGCTCGATCCGTTTGGAAAGTTCCTTTTCTTCATCCTTAGAGAGAAGGGGAATGCTAGCAGCTTCCTTAAAGTAAAGTTCAATTAAATCATTAGTATCAATGCTGCTCAGCCTATTCTCGAGCTCTTCGTCGAGGTCTAGATCGTCCTCGTCTTCCAGTTTGCCATTTCCGCCGTCCTCAGAGAAGATGGATTCAATCTCTTCTTCATCATCTTCTTCTAGATAAGGAATTTCCTCTTCCAGTAAGGAGGCAAAGGCTTTTTCAAGACTTGCAACGTCCTTCTTAGCATCAGGGAAGTAGTTTAATATATTTGAGAAAGTGACGTAGCCTTGGGAATGACCGAGTTCGATGAGCTCGTGAATGGGGTTTAATATAGTTTTCTTAACCGGCTGGGGAGGTGTAGGAGTTTTTTTACTCATAACTGTTTTAGATACTGAAACTGATAGATATTATTTTTAAAAGTGCAAATCGTGCTGCCAAGGGGATCTGCCCTGCGATATTGTAAGAATAGGGGAGATTATTTTCAATTATCCCCTAAGTATTTGGCGCTGTCCCCTTTGTTGAAAGGGAAAATTCTATTACTATTTGTCCTCAGTGGGTTGAGGTTGGCCTTTTTTATGGCGGTAAACGATCCGGCCCCTGGTAAGGTCATAAGTCGACATTTCCACGGTGACCCGATCTCCAAGCAAAACACGGATATAGTATTTGCGCATTTTTCCTGCGAGATAGGCTAATATCTCGTGTCCGTTATCCAATTCAACTATAAATTGTGTACCAGGAAGGGCTTTTGTAATCTTCCCTTCCATCCGTAATTTTTCCTCTTTTTTTGCCATGATACCTCTTGATTAGCTCAGCGACGTTGAGGGAAAACAATTGAAATTGTCTAACACCTGAAAACCGTATACCGGATCCTTAAGTGGGCTTAATACGTCGGCAGGCTTTGTTTCTTCTGCCGTCTCTTCTTTGATAGTCGGCGCTTGCGCCGCCGAATCGCTTTCTTTCTCTGAATTCGACTCAATTCACTTTTGGAAATAAACCATCTCTTACGGCGTACAGTGCTTAAAACACCGCTGCGAGATACTTTTTTCCGAAAACGCTTCATCATTTGTTTCTGCGATTCGTTGGTTCGTAGTTCAACTCGTACAGCCAAGACTTCTCACATCCTTTCTTTTCGGCACTCATACAGAAAGGGCGGAGCCTTTTGTGCTCACCCTTTCTGGTTGGTGGCCTAATATTTTATCGAACTTGTTTTCCTACAAACTTGACGGTATAAACCGCGTTTGCCTATCTCTCCCAAAGTATACCGCTAAATTCTTACAATGCAATAGTAATAGTGATTGAAATCTTGTAAAATGCTTACATTGACCGTTTATTTGCCACGTGCTAGAATGAATTATATGAATAAATACAATTTTGAACCGGAATCCAGGGTGAATCAAACACTTAAAGAAAAATTATACCTGAAAAACAACCAGATGTGGGAGGAATTAGGAAAGATCCTTCCTGTTGGTTTATTTACAGTATCCCGGGAGAATACGCTGATATCAATCAACTCTGTAATGAGAAATCTTGTTGGATTACAAGATCTGGAGCTCAAAAACAGCCATTACCAGGAGTTTTTCTCAAGCCTAGTCACCCTGACGGAGGAACCAGAGATTGTATCAACTGCTCTGGATGAGGGTGTGAAAAATATTCATAACCGCCCAGTAATCAACCTTACGCTTGGGGAGGATTCTCCAGGTTTCCTTGAGCTGCTGCTATTTCCGATAGAGCTGAAAGATGACAACGCCCCAGTATGGGGAGGGTTGATGATTGATCGATCGGTTGAGTCAAACTCTGCTAAGCGGCGTGTCGATATGTTGTTGGATATGAGTAGCGAGTCCCGCAAAGTAAGCGCAGCTCTTCAGGGATATTTCGAGGCTTTATCCGGTAATCTACAAACCTGGTCCGATGAATTAATTGAGGATTTCCTATCCGACATTAATCAACAACTGGGCTTGCTCCGAAAATCGCTGGATCAAATGATTACTTTCTTGGGCATATTTGATCGAATCACTTTTTATCCTGAAACTGTTCAAATTTACGATCTTCTAAATGAGGTTATTCAGACGAGTATAGGTATGGAAAACCGAGTAATCCTGGTGGATCCTGAAATTCCTGATTTTCCTACGGCTCAGATTGATCCTGGTCTGACAAGACTTGGTTTTGAATATATATTGATGGAGATTCTAGGAGAAACCCTGCCAGACAATCGGGTAATTGTAAAGAGTAGGGATTTAGGTGAAACTGTCATGATTTCCTTCCAAACTGAAAACCTACTCTCAATTCCTGAATTTGAAGAACAGACATATGAAGTCGATATTGATGAATCGAATCCCAGAATATATCTCGCCCGGAGGTTGATTTCCGCTCAAGGAGGGATTTTTTCACGGCTTCGGCCCCGGACAGACCGTGGTGCAGGAGTACGGATTGAGGTGACCTTTGGATTGACCTTGGACCAAGAAAATTTTAAAGAAACTGAAATCAGTCCAGGCCTGGAGGACGCGCTGACTGGGAGGATTCTAGTTGCAGATCCTCAACCAGAATATCAGGCTTTATTGCAAAAAGTGCTTGAGGAAAGAGGTTACCGAGTAGACCTGGCAGGTGATGGCAGTACTGCCCTGGATATGGTTCAGGTAATCAATCCTGATCTAGTAGTTGTAGATAGGAACTTACCAGGGTTGGATGGCATTATGATTACGCAGGGTATAAGGCGCTGGTCATCTGTGCCAATTATTATGGTCAGTTCCAGATCTCATCCCGAAGACCTGATCCATGCTTTTCAAACCGGGGTTGATGATTATCTAAAGAAACCTTTTCTAATGGACGAGATTTTGGCCAGGATTGAAGCAAATATTCGAAGGGGAAAGGACTCCAGTAAGGCGTTTACACCTGATGTATTTCAATCCGGAAATGTAAGAATAAACTATTCAACACGGCAAGTGTGGTTACGAGGAAAACCGATCGATTTAACACCCATTGAATACAATTTATTATCGTATATGTCCCGCCACAGGAAACAAATCATGGCTTATGAACAGCTGATTGAACGAGTGTGGGATGGTCCTGATAAGGGAACGCGCCAGGGCTTATTTGTCCATATCCGAAGGTTGAGAGAAAAGATTGAAAAGGATCCAAAGAACCCGAAAATTATCCAGAATCAGTGGGGTGTTGGATATATTTTTTCTCCTTAAGAATGGGGTATGATTTGACAAAAAATCTAAAGTTTGTCATAATCTGAACGGGAGTGCGGGCGATAAAAATAATACACTCTGCTGGATCCTGAAGCTGCCTCCGGAATGAACAGGCAGCAAAATTGTTATTAAACAGAGATATTATTAAATCTGCCCAATAAAATTCACTTCTAGGAGTTAATAGACAAATTTATGGAGAATGAGGATTTAGAGAAACAACCGGAAAATCAAGCTGGTAATGAGAGTGCATCAAAAGAGCAGCCGGTGTGGTTTCAGGAGTTTGTTGATCATTATGATGTTGATAAGCCCAAACAGGGTGAAATCCTGAAGGGAACCGTTCTGGACATTCAGGAAGAATCAATCCTGCTTGATGTTGGACTGAAGCGTGATGCAATTATACCCGGAGGAGACCTGGAGAAAGTAGATCAGGAACTTCGCAAAGAGCTTGCAGTTGGTGATGAGGTTAATGTTAGTGTAATCAGGACGCCAGTGGGTGATGAAGATTTACTGGTTTCGTTGAGTAAAGGATTAGCTCATAAAACCTGGCAAAGGGCAGAAGAATTAGCTCAGAGTGGGGATCTGCTTGAGTTAGAGGTTATAGACCAGAATCGGGGCGGCTTGCTGATTGCATATGAGAATATTAGAGGTTTTATACCCAACTCCCATATTCCCTCCATTCGCAGGGGGACAGGTACCCAAAAAGCTGGCGAAATAAAAGCTGAGCTAATTGGGAAAACACTCCCGGTAAAATTGATCGAAGTAAACCGAAAGGAACGCCGCTTGGTATTTTCAGCACGGGTTGCTCTAAAGGGCCAACGTCTGAAGCGGTTAAAAGAAATTGAAGTCGGGAATGTATTAAAGTCAAGGGTTGTTAATGTAGTTGATTTTGGAGTATTTGTAGATCTATTAGGAGTAGACGGCCTGGTTCATAAATCCGAGATTGATTGGGAAAAGGTATATGATCCTAGAAAATTGTTTAAGGTTGGTGATGAAATTGAAGTCAAAGTTGTTGGAGTAGATATTGAAAAAGAACGTGTAAGCCTTAGCCGGAAAGCATTAATACCTAATCCTTGGCAGTTGCTGGCTGATAAATTCAACGTTGGCGATCTGGTTGAGGGGAAAGTAGTATCAGTCCTCGATTTTGGTGCTTTTATAGAATTACCAGAAGGATTGCATGGACTGGTCCATATCAGTGAAATCGGGTACGCTAACACTGAAGATCCAGGAGGTGTTGTCAAGAAAGGTGACCAGGTATTAGTAAAGATAATGGCCATTGACCCGGGAAGAGAACGAGTATCTTTAAGTATGAGGAGGGTACCTGTTTCTGAGCAGATGAATTGGATGATGAACCTTGGTGATACTGCGGAAGAGGATCTAGTTGAGGGTGGAGATGTAGACCAGGTGGAAGATATATCCGCAGTGGTTGAAGAAGTCCAAGAACATGCTAATCAAGATACTATGAATGGGGATGTTTCAGATGAGCAGGATGTAGAAGGTCCTGAAGATAGCTCAAAAGAGGAACAAGAATCCGCGGATAAGACGGCTGCAGACGAGGAGAAAGGAGACGAACCGGGCGGAGTTGAAGGAGAAAAAACAGATCCTGATCCAGGTGAGCAATTTGAGATGGAAGTCTCTGAGGATGTTATTAACGAAGGGGAATCCAATGAGGGTAAGGCAGGTTAAATTTCAACCTTCACATTTATCATAAATGATATAAAGCTGTTAAGTGTTACATCAGCTTTTTTGTTTTAAGAGTTCACGAAGTTGGTGAAATTTGGAGATTTATCCACTGGCGGAAATTCATCCTCAAGTTCTTCGCAATTACATCGGTTCCCCTGCATACAATCTCTACAACAGTAGGAGAGACCATTATTCACGATTGGCTCCCAGCGGATCTCAACACCACACCCATCACACCAAAGAGTATCTTTATAACGAACCATCTGACACCTCCTTTTGATGAGATTTTTTTACCGAACAATTGCGGTTTATATAGCAGCGAAATTATACGAGGTAGAGTGAGGTTAATGAGTTGAAATAAATACAATATAGATCTATTATCACTATAACAAAAAACAAAAAAGATTACAAGATCGGCAACCTGTTAAACCTATATGTTTAACCACTTACTGGCAGTTTTGGGAAGATTGGCTAACGGACCAGTTTGGATTGTACAGTCGGGAAGAGAACTCAGAAACAGTGATCCATAATTCTTGTTTAGCAGCCTTTTATCAAATACAGCAACAATCCCAATATCTTGTTTGGTCCGGATTAACCTGCCGAAACCCTGGCGAAAGCTTAGAATGGCTTCTGGCAACATATATTCTTGAAATGATTCCTGATATATTTCAGAACGTGCCGCCACTATTGGATCAGATGGTACTTGAAAAGGTAACTTAGCAATCGCCAGAACGGACAAGTCCTGACCCGGGATATCTACTCCCTCCCAAAAAGCACGTGTCCCCAGTAATACCGCTTGTTCCGCCTTTTGGAAACTTTTGAGTAAAGTATGGGGGGATGGACCGCTTCCTTGTTCATAAACAATTATTCCTTCCTGAGCCAGCGGACCTGTAATCGCTTCAGCAGTCTTCTGTAATTGGTTATAGGAGGTGAACAAAACCAGGGTACGGCCGCCTGTAGCTTTGCAGAGGTCAATTAAGCCCTTATTAATGTACAGTTGGTGTCCTCGAAAATCAGTTGGATCTGGTATATCATCAATCAGATATAAAAGAGCAGCGTTTTGATAATCAAAAGGAGAACCCAGGGCTAATTCTTCTGCGTCATCCGCTTGCAGTCGACTGCGAATATAATCAAAACTTCCGGCAGTAGTTAATGTCGCGGAAGTAAGTATTACAGCCCGTTTATCGAACCAGATATACCGTTCCATCAGATCACCAATATGCAGCGGTGCAGCCTGAATTACAACCGCCGGGTTTTGCGGGTGGCTTTCAACCCAATAAATCATATTAGGATCCGGCTCAAATACCAGATCATCGATGTTCTCATACATTTCGTATAGTTCTCTGGATGCTTCTCTTAAATCATTCAGGATTGTTTCGTATTGACTCTCTTCAGACTGATCCAATTGAAGGATTTCATTGATATTTTCCCAGAGGTTTTGAATGTCCTCCAGCAAGCCGTGCATGGATTGACGAGCCTGGTCCCAGGCAGCTTCAATCTCATCCCAATCCGACTGCAAACGTGTTGATGGGAGGATCCGGACTTGCTGTGTATAACGACCAATCGGCTTCCCGCCCCGCTTCCTCTCTAAAAATGTCGTGATAATCCGGAAGACTTCATCCATCCGGCTTTCTGTTTTAAAGGAACGGTTTATTATGCGCTGGATTAATTGATGCAGCGCAGCAGAATCACTCGGGGACAGAGTATTTTGTCCCAGGGAATTAATCCAGCCTAAGATTCCTTTTTTATCATCTCCCAGAGCGTTCAGGGATCGCCGCAGAATAGTTTGTGAAGTATAGAAACTTAACGCATTAGTGGTTGCACTTTCAAGATGATGGGCTTCGTCAATAACCAGTGTATCGTATTCAGGTAATACCCTGTTTCCAGTAGCCACATCTGCAAGAAGTAGAGCATGATTCACTACGATTAGATGAGAGGAATGGGCTTCCTGTCTGGCTCTGTAAAAAGGACACCGCCCTCCGGTTCTTTTTAGGCATCCTTCAGTCGAGCAGTCTTCATGGTCAGCAGATATTCGGTTCCAGATTCGGCGCTCCCGGAGACCATTTAGATTAATCTCCCCTCTATCTCCAGTTTGACTGGTTTCCAGCCAGACTATTATTTTCCCCAGCACGCGCATTTCGTCTGAATTCTTTGGTTTGCTTTTGCGCAGTGATTCAAAGTGGTGGGGGCAAAGATAATTAGACCTTCCTTTCAGAACTGAGGCTCTACATTGAAGGTTAAGGGTTTTCAGAAGCAGGGGGATATCCTTGGTGATCAATTGATCCTGGAGATTGATCGTATTGGTAGAAATAACTACTCGTTGTTGATTATTTACTGCCCATGCAGCAGAAGGTATCAAATAGGCTAAAGATTTTCCGATACCGGTTCCTGCTTCAATGAGATAATGCCGGCCATCTGATATTGCTCTAGCAGCTGCTCTTAACATCTCAATCTGTTCAGAACGGTGTTCGTAGTCGGGAATTGACTTATGGAATGGACCCCCCGGTTCTAGAATTGATGCGGTTTCTTCCAGATCTAGAGCTTTGGTTGAGTTATTTAGTTGGAGAGGATCTGGTTCTTTTGGTGGTGGAGCAGAAAGGAGTGGATTCTGGTATGGAGGTATTTTTTTTGTTTGACTATTGGCTTTCTTATCCTTCAAAGCCCATGAATAGGGGAGATAACCATCCCAACGCGTAGATTTCCCAAGGCGCTCAATCTCAGCTAGTACAGAAAGAGGTTGTTCCAGGATCAGCTGGTACATGAGGTGATAAATCGCCTGTGTGACCTTGGTGTCATCAAGCGCCCGGTGGGTCGCTTTCATTGGTACTGCCAGTGACTGTCCTAATGCCCGAAGATTGTATCGCCCTTCAGCAGGTAAAACAACAGATGCCATTTCATAGGTGTCTATAACAGGATTCTTTTTTAAGATCCCCGCCTTATTCAAAAATGATAAATCGAATCTGACATTGTGACCAATGACAGGTGCGTCATTAATAAAATCAGACAACTGTGGAAGGACTTCCTCAGCGGTGGGGGCACCACGGACCATGGCATCTGTGATCCCGGTTAGTTGAGTAATAAATGGCGGAATTCGGCTTCCCGGATTTATTAAGGCAGTAAATTCATCCTGAATTTGGGAACCAGTGAAACGGACTGCTCCAATTTCGATGATTCTGTCAGTTTGAGGGTCCAGTCCAGTAGTTTCAATATCCAAGGCAACTAAGGTAGTTTTCATATATATTTGCACAGCATATTTGCTGGTTCATCCGGTTGAGCCGCTGTATAGATGGGTAGATGAACTGAAGATAAACAGGAGATATCCTTTAGGCTTGTCCAAATGCGTGAATGATTCGGGAGATATGTTTTGCACCTTTGAGATACAAATCAATGCGAATGTTTTCGTTCGGTGCATGGGCATTGCTTCCCGGATAACCAATGCCGGTTGTAACAACGGGAAGCTTCAATGTATTAATAAAAGCATGATTTGGACCAGATCCCCCCACCATGGGTACTAGCTGCATCGGAGCCCCGAATGCCTCTGCCGATGTGTCCACCACCAGTTTCACAAAGGGATCTTCTGGATCTGTCCGGGCTGGCGGTCCTCCCCCTAAAAAGGTGATTTCTACATCCGGGAATCCCTCCCGATCAAGGTGGGCCCGCAACTGATTTAACACTTGTTTGGGTGTTTGATTGGGAACTAAACGAAAGTCAACTTTAGCTGATGCTTTAGCCGGCTGGACAGTTTTTGATCCCGATCCCTGGTAACCAGATGTTAAACCACAAATGGTGCAGGTTGGTTCAAACACACCCGCAATCCGGAGCTCTGTTTCGTTTTGAAAGTCTTTAAGGAACTGATCCACGCCATAGCGGGAACGGTATTCTTCACTAACAGGAGGGAGTTCAGACAGCATCTGAACATCCATCTCCGTGGGCGGTAGAATCGGGTCGTAAAAGTCAGGCAGATTGATGTGTTCATCCTGATCCTTTAAGGTGCTTAAAGCCCAATTTAACCTCCAGGCGGCGTTAGGAAAAATTGAACCCCCCAGGCCGGAGTGGACATCCATCGCTGCAGTTTGAACGGATAGTTCTACATAACAGATTCCCCTTAAGCCGAGATATTGCATCGGAATATCTCGATGATCAACACCACCAAATTCCCAGATGCAGGCATCTGCGGAGAGAGTATCCCGGTGTTTGTTAATGAAAGCGGGAAGGTGAACACTGCCGATTTCTTCTTCCCCTTCGAGGATAAATTTAATGGTACAGGGAAGATCTCCATAGATATCTAGCAGGGCATCGATAGCCAGTAATCTACTGACAAAATGACCCTTGTCATCGCTAATGCCGCGCCCATAAATCCTCCCATCACGTTCTTCTGGTTCAAAGGGAGGCGAAGTCCACAAATCGAAGGGTTCTGGAGGCTGGACATCATAATGGTTATAAATTAGAAGCGTTTTATCTGAGGTGCCCTGCTGGTGGGCAATAACTACTGGAAATCCCCCGGTATCATAAAGATCTGCTGCAAACCCCCGGACTTGCAGCATTTCCTTCACCAGCTGTGCTGTTTCCGCCATACCCAGATTTTGGGCAGCTACACTCGGTTGTGCGGTAAGGGTTTTCAGTTCCTCGAGGCTTTCGGTCAGATGAGATTCCAGGAATTTATCAACAGCGGTGAAGTTGGGCATGGGATTACTCCTGCAGCATGGACTCAATGCGGGCTACGATCAGATCCAGCGCAACGTGGTTATATCCACCTTCAGGAATAATCACGCTGGCATATCGTTTTGATGGTTCGACAAATTCAAGGTGCATCGGTCGGACAGTATCCAGATATTGGTTTATCACAGATTGAGTTGTCCTTCCGCGTTCATCAATATCTCTCTTAAGTCGCCGGATAAAACGGATATCCGCATCGGTATCTACATAGATCTTTAGGTCAAATAATTTGCGCAGTTCGGGTTCGGCAAAAATAAGTATGCCTTCTATTAAAATGATCGATTGAGATTTAATTGGGATTGTTGCTTGTGTGCGAGTATGGGTTTTAAAGTCATAACTGGGGAGCTGGATGGTATCCCCTTTGCGGAGATTTTGAACGTGCTCAATTAATAATTCTGTGTCCAATGATGAAGGGTGATCGAAGTTTACCTGGGCACGCTCCTCCCGGGAGAGGTCACTCAAATCACGATAATAGGCATCATGGGGCAAGAAAGCAATCTTTTCATGTCCAACAGTTTCCAGAACATAGTTAGCGATGGTTGTTTTTCCTGAGCCAGTCCCGCCTGCAATGCCAATTACAAGAGAAGTGTTTCTTTTTGTCATGGTGCCTGTATTATACTTTATGGTAGCTGGTTTCCTGGAAATAATTGGGGTGAGAATGGCGAATCAAACATGGTAGATAGAAGAATTTATATCCCTGATTAAAGTCTGCCTGCGATCGTATAATTGTAGAATCCTAACCACCTTTGCCTGGTTAAGAACAACCAGAATACATATTAATCGTAAATATTAATAATGAATCTACCGAGGAGGAAACCTAGATGAATAAAACAACCCTGCTAATAATCCTGATTGGAGTCACGTTTTTCCTGGCAGCCTGTACTGCCGGTCCGAATCAGCTGCGGAACACGCCAAATAGCGATGGGGATGTCGCCGGTTTTTGGATGGGACTTTGGCATGGATTTATTTCCCCCTTTACATTTGTTCTGTCCTTATTCACCAAGTCTATCTATGTGTTTGAGGTTCACAATAGCGGTGGTTGGTACACCTTTGGATTTTTAATGGGTGCCTCATTGATCTTTGGCGGCAGTGGCGGTGGAGCAGCCAGCCGGCGAAGAAAACGAGATTAGCGGAATCTGTATTTTAGTTAAGTTTTACTTTTAACTCTGAACAGGGCTTCTAGAGAAGTCAGGGCTTTATTTCCCGGAAGTTGGATTTTTGATTCACAGTCCATCCTGCTTTAAGCCAATTCCACCAAGAAAAGATCGCCGGATTGAAAGGACGTGGATTTTTATAACCTCATTGTAGGATTCACTTCTCAATTGACACATAGGCAGGGAAGATAAATCAGAGATGATTGTTCATAAAGTTCTGGTGAAATAAATAATCCAGTAAATTCCTTGAATGCTCCTGATGGGATGATTTTGTGTACTTGACGATGGTATACAACTGAGCAAGATTTTCTACATTGTTTTCTTCCGCTAATTCTTTTAGCCTCTTGGACTGCATATATCTCTGCCAGCCTTTTACCTCTCTCTCCTTATAAATCTTCCGGATATCCTCATCTGAGTAGGACTGGTATTTTTCATTGTGAATCAATCCGGAAGCAGGCAATCGATCCCTCAACTCCGGATTCTCTGCTGGGTATCCAAGTGTAAAACCAGCCACTGGAATCACATTATCCGGAAGGTTTAATATACTTCCTATCTGGTCTGCATTTGCAAGTGTGCTCCCCAGGAAACAGATCCCCAAACCATTTGATTCCGCAGCCAGAGCAACTGTTTGAGAGACCAAGATAGCATCTATTGCTGCGACCATAAAACTGAAATAGTTATCAAAATTATCTGGCGCATTATTGATTTTTAGCCAGCGGCGCATTCGGTGAAAATCGGCACAGAAGGTTATTAAAACTGGTGCTTCCACCACCATGGTTTGCTGTAAATGGGGATCAAGAAGTTTTTCCCGCAAGTGTCTATCTCTAGTAACAATGATCGAGTAGGTCTGCATGTTACCGGATGATGAGGTGCGGATGCCGGCCTCCAGGATTTCATTCAGCAGTTCCTCGGGGACAGGATCCGGTTTGTATTTTCGAATAGATCGATGTTTATGGATCTGATTAATTACAGGCATGGTATTGCTCCGGGACGTGAGATATTCTCGTTTTGTAGAAAAAGTATACGCTAAATTCCAGAATCATAGCCAACAAGTAGTGATTTACCTCGAAAAGACGGGGAGGTTATTAGGGTACACTTCTTTGGATATAAATTTGGAATTTATGGTGAGAGGATGAAACATAAGATACTTAGGGCTAATCTTTTACTGCTTATTACTGCTGTAATCTGGGGGGTGGTTTTGTTGCGCAGCGATTGGGGATGCAGGATATGGAGCCATTCATTTTTAACGGCTTCAGGTTCTTATTAGGCGCTTTGACACTGGTTCCTGTAATTATCTTCAGTAAAAAGAACAGGGTCCAGTATAAGACGGATCTGAAAAGAACCCTCGACATAGGAAGTGCGGCAAGTTTATTCCTGTTTTTCGGAGCCACTTTTCATCAGCTTGGCTTGGCGTATAAAACTGCAGGCAAAGCAGGATTTGTGACAGGATTATATGTCATCATTGTTCCATTATTGGGGATAATCTGGGGTAATCGGGCACCCATGCTTACCTGGTTGGGAGCGATTTTTGCTGTGGTGGGATTATATTTTCTCAGTGTATCCCAGGGATTTAAACTTGCTCTGGGAGATTCGTATGTTTTGGTTGGATCACTATTCTGGGCTATGCATGTTCAATTTTTAGCCAGGTTTTCACCTTGGATTGATCCCATCCGACTCTCTTTTATCCAGGCTTTTTCCTCAACCAGCTTGAGACCTGCTGATAAGAGTTTCCTACCGATTCCCTGATAAAAATATTCCGGGTGGACATAAAGCCACCCGATGTAATCCGCATCAATACCAATGAATCCAACAACCCTGTCGTCTAGAGAAGCAACTAGTTTATTACATAGTTTAAGATGTTTGACTTCTTCATATTCTTCGATGGGGATAAATGCCCCAGGATCACAGGAATCAGCCAATTCATCGGGTTTGGCCAGATCGTGAATGGCGCAAATGGATGACCAATCTACAGGCTGTTAGGGACGGATAAGGATAGAACTATCTCGTTTCAATGTATTTAGATTTCCCTTAATTAGGATTCAATAAACTCGTTTGTACCATAAATGGCAGGAACCCATTTTTGGCTGGTAATCGGCGGCCGTTTATAACCCGGGTCCTGCTGCCTGGGTGGTAGTTCAATTGGTTCCTGTGTCAGATCCTGGTAGTCAATTAAGCTGAGCAAGTGACTGATGCAATTTAAACGGGCGTGACGCTTGATATTCGCATCCACCACATACCAGGGAGCTTTCTCGGTATCGGTGTACATGAACATGGCATCTTTTGCCCGGGAATACTCCACCCATCTGGATCGTGATCCCAAATCCATGGGACTCAGTTTCCAGCGTCTGACCGGATCATTATTGCGTATCCGGAACCTGCGCTCCTGTTCTTCATCGCTGACAGAGAACCAGTATTTAATTAGCTGGACTCCGGACCGAACCAGCATGCGTTCAAATTCTGGGCAGGTGCGCATAAAATCTCTGTATTCGTCATCCGTGCAGAATCCCATCACTCTTTCTACCCCGGCCCGGTTGTACCAGCTGCGGTCAAAGAGGACCATTTCACCAGCCGTCGGCAAATGTGGTACATAGCGTTGAAAATACCACTGCTGTTTTTCCTTGTCAGAGGGCGTGCCGAGAGCAACTACCCTAACAATACGGGGGTTAAGCCGTTGAGTGATCCTTTTGATTACTCCCCCTTTTCCGGCAGCATCCCTACCTTCAAAGATTACACACACCTTAAGCCCATGGTCCTTGATCCAGTATTGAAGTTTTACAAGTTCTTGCTGGAGTTTTGCCAACTCACGGTTGTAATGGGAAGCTTTAAGTTTTCCTGATGATGTGTACTCTAACGGGCCTTGCTCTTCTACCATCGGATGCTCCTATGATTTCAGAAACACCGGGAAGAAATACCCGGGTACATCTGATATTGATCAAAAAGGGAAGCTTTAATAACTATATCCAAATCAGTCCCCTGCGTCAACTGTTGAATTATTTTCGTGGAGAGGATTAGAGCTAGAATAGGATTATGAATTAGGAAATGATGAGAGCCACCGATGGGAGTTGAACCCATAACCTATCGCTTACGAAGCGATTGCTCTACCCTTGAGCTACGGTGGCTTACAGATGAGTTGGTTGACGGCAGAAATTATACCAGCTATCATACTGGAGTGAAAAGGGACCCGACCTTGGAAAGCCCCGATTGTAATAAAAACAGATAGCAGGAGAATTTATTGCGGATTGCTTTAATTTCATATCATACATGTCCATTGGCGACCCTGGGCGGAAAAGATGCTGGTGGAATGAATGTTTATGTCAGGGATTTATCGCTTTATCTTGGTCGGCGGGGAATTCACTTGGATGTATTTACACGGTCGCAGGATGAGCATGTTCCCCATGTATTGCATGATTTGGGTTTTGGGAATAGAGTTGCCCACATCCCGGCAGGTCCAGAGCACCCGCTCCCGAGGCAAGAGCTGGAAGAGTATATCCCAGAGTTTGTAGATCACATTCTGGATTTTGCTAAAAATAAGGATGTCCATTACGATCTAATTCACAGCCATTATTGGATGTCAGGTCTTGCGGCAGAAAAATTAGCCGAAATCTGGCAGGTTCCTGTGATTCAGATGTTTCACACATTGGGGAAGTTGAAACAACAGGTAGCCCAGAATGCAGATGAGGCGGAAGGGGATTACCGCATCAAGGGGGAAAATCGGGTCATAACAATAGCTGATAAGATTATTGCTTCCACAACAACTGAAAAGGACCAATTGGAGCATTTATATGGCGCTGCGCCAGACAAGATTGAGATCATACCTCCTGGAGTCGATCTGAGCTATTTTTACCCCATTCCCCCTGATGAGGCAAAGGAATATGTAGGTGTTCCGCTGGAAAAGCGTTTGCTGCTATTTGTAGGAAGGATAGAGCCATTAAAGGGGATCCAAACATTACTACGGGCAATCGGCTTATTACATGATAATGACGGGGTGGAGAAAAATCTGTGTCTGGCCGTGATCGGGGGAGATCTAATTGAAATTGACGGTACGGAATGTGAGGAAATGCACCTCCTGCGTCAGCTGAGGGATGAATATGGTTTGCAGGACATGGTCACCTTTCTAGGGAAACAAAGCCAAGATTCATTACCTTATTATTATTCTGCTGCGGAAATGGTGATCATGCCATCCCATTATGAATCCTTTGGAATGGTTGCGCTGGAATCGATGGCTTGCGGGACGCCTGTAATCGCTTCGCATGTGGGGGGATTAATACACCTGGTGGAAGACGGCGTTACTGGATATCATGTGACGGTGGATGACCACGTTGCTCTCAGTGAAGTTATATCCGGACTCTTGGACGATAAATCTCTCCGGTATCGCATGGGGCACGATGCTTTTGCTTTCGCAAAAAAATATGATTGGGGAAATATAACTGACCGGGTAATCCAACTCTACCAGGAATCTATTTTCCATTCACCCTGATTATTGTGGTGCAGCAGCAGCCAAACCTGCCGCCCATCCGGTTGAAAATGCGGCTTGCAGATTGTACCCACCAGTATCAGCATCCACGTCCAGGATTTCTCCTGCAAAAAATAATCCCTGAATCAATTTGGATTCCATGGTTTCTGGATATACTTCAGAGGTGTACACTCCTCCAGCAGTGATGATTGCCTGGTCAAATCCCTGGTGTGAAGTGATTAAGAATCGAAAGTTATCTTTTAACCAGGCCCGGAGATGCTTTCGTTCAGCGCCAGATAATTGACTTATTTTTTTCTCACGGGGTATACTGGTTTGTTCACAACAGATAGGGATAATTTTTTTGGGTAGCAATCCTTCTAATAAGGAACTAAATTGTTTCCGACCAAGTGCCTGAATATCTCGTAACAGCCGGGCATCCAGGGTGTTGTGATCAAGAGCGGGTTTCAGATCAATAACGATTTCTATTTGATTTCCTCGTTGGAGAGAAGCAACGATTTGCCGGCTCAAAGCCAAGATCACCGGCCCTGAAAGCCCGAAGTGGGTGAACATCAATTCACCGAATAATTGGGTGCTTTTTTTCTGGTTAATCCAAACACTCGCACTGATATTCTTTAAACTCAACCCTTGCAGTTTTTGAGGGATATCTCCTGCAGCTACTAAAGGGACCAGAGCGGGATGGGGGGGAATGATGGTATGTCCTGCTTGACGAGCAAAACTGTAGCCATCTCCCGTCGAACCTGTGCCTGGATAGGCTTTTCCGCCCGTTGCCAGGATAACAGCGTTTGTGGAGTAAGTCTGCTTACCAGTTATAACGGAGTGAATTTTCTCATTCTGAATTTTTAATTCAAGCACAGCAGATTCTGTAAATAAATCCACTCCGTTTTGCCTATTCCAGGTAACCAGCGCTTCTAATACATCCCGAGCTTTTTCGCTGGTCGGGAAAACCCGCCCTCCACGCTGCACCACTGTTGGAACACCGAGTTGAGCGAAGAATTCGCGTAGTTCATCAGCGAAAAAACGGTAAAAAAGCTGAGTTAAAAATCGGCCTCCAGGATTGAAATGAGTCAACGCGTTCTGAACAGGAGCGGTATTAGTAAGATTGCAGCGGTGTTTTCCCGTTAATAATAATTTTCTACCAGGTGACTGCATTTTTTCCAGCAGCAGTACTTTCTTTCCTTTCGCTGCTGCCTGGCCAGCAGCCATCAATCCTGCAGGGCCGGCACCGATCACAATCACATCGTAGTTAGGCATAATTCTCCGATTCGTGGCGGGAAAGGTGGATCCTCATATCAGCCCTAGTGTAACATTTCTCCATCATTCAGTCAGTATTTCAATTAACCTCATGATTTTGGGAGACCGAGATAGGCGGGATTAA
>JAUWCZ010000120.1 GCA_030609055.1 Chloroflexota bacterium
AGTTCTTTGGCATAAGCTGTTCACGGGAAAGGTAATCATAAAGAAGCAGTAATTTACCAGCACACTCCAACGCTTCCAATTCCTTATAAGAACCAGCTGTCATAAGCTCAGCTTCAACCTCGCAACCCCGGGAATAGGGACTGGGGTAAACTTCAAACTTTTGGTTTTCCACGGACAAGTCAGCTCCGTTTTCCTCCCAATCCATCCCTTTAAAAGGGGTGGCTTCCACATCCCAATTATAGGATGCTATCACCTCTGAAAAGAATTTTGTGGCTTGCCGATTTCCTTCACTTCCGACAGAACGTTCAGGTAGTTTACGGCACAATGTATCCAGGTATTTTTGACAGGATTGAATCATAGAGGGCACCGATGGTGGAGACTGAATTCAACTTACAGTCCATAAATAGAAACTTCTCTATTTGTGGTTTTCTTTGTGAACTAATATTTGATAATCATATTATATAGGCAACATTAATAAATCTTACCTCCAACAGGCTCTTGATGATCTACCTGATTAAATCAATATAATATCTGAGAGAATTAGAAGATATAAAACTGCAGGAGAATCACCACAACAATCGCTCCAGCCATCACTAGCGTAATATGTATATTAAGCAATGCTAGGAAAAATGCCGTTATGCCACCTGCCAGTCCCAACAGTGGTTGATCTTTCTCTACCAACAAGACACCGGGGAAAATCAAGGCACCCAGGACAGCATAAGGAATGCTCTTCAGCCATTTCTCGAACCAAGCCGGGAATTTGACCCGATCCAAGAATAAGGCAGGCAGCAAGCGCGGAAGATAAGTGACAATTGCCATACCAATGATCACAACGAGGATCTTCATTCCGGCTCCCTGATGATTAATATACCCAATGATGCTGCTCCAACAGTTGCCAGGACAATCGCCCACCCCGAATCCAATACCTGACCCAGAAGAGCGTTTAACATCATGCTGGCCAGAGCAATTCCGGCAAAATTAATTGACTTTCGAGCCGGAGGAACCAGCAGTCCGATAAACAATCCATATAATCCTACTTTCATCGCGGTAGTGAGATCAGACGGTATAAAGCTAGCTCCCAAGCCGCCCAGTGCGGTTCCGGATACCCAACCCAGATAAGCAGTTCCCATCAAACCAGCCGTATAGACAGGTGTCAGTTGTTGATCCTGAATATCATCCGATCCTCCCAGAGTGAGCATTGCGAAGGTTTCATCTGTGATTCCAAACGAGAGCAGATTCTTCCAGGCCTGTGGGAAATCCCGCATTTGATCATTGACCACCAAGCTCATGATCAGATGGCGCATATTTAGAAACAGAGTAGTAATGACGATTTGCGCTGCTCCTGCGCCCGCCAGCAACATACTTACCCCCACAAACTGACTGGCTCCAGCATAAACAATCAGCGACATCAAGGTGGCTTCAACCCAGGTCAAACGGGACTGGACCGCTAAAGCCCCGAATGCGATTGCGATAGGGAAGTAACTTAAGGCAATCGGAAAGCCGGCTTTGATTCCCTGAATTAGTTTAGTGCCGGGATTCATGGTTTAATATTTCCGTTGTAGAAGGGTTTGCAAAGAGGATTTAGTTAATAAAAAACCGCTGGATAGATCTCTTTTTCACATCAATAATCGGGAGAACCATCTTGCCGTCTTGATTGCGTTCCACGGTTGACCCAGCCGCATATATTAAATCAATACCAAATAACTGTTCTTTGTTTTCGTCCGGATCATTAAATCGGTGTTCATTATGCTTGTGGCCAAACAACAGACAGTTCACACGGGGGGATTGATCTTTCCTGCGGGAAATCACACCCTTTAGATCAGCATGATCCCTTAACCCGTGATAAAAAAGGAAATCAAAGGGGTGGTGATGAAGAACTACTACCACATTTTCAACTGCAGGATTCTCTGTTAGATAATCGAGCAGTTGGTCCAGCCTTTGAAGTTGTTCCACACCTAAATATCCTTGCGCCCCCCAAAATTCCCGGCGCTTGATTTCCTCCTCCATAGAATCCAAGAGAATAAATGCCTGACCGCTATGCAAGTATAGGTGTGGAAAATCACTTACACCAGTTATCGACTCGGAAAAATCTGCCTGGCTTTTAAAGCTTTCCCTAAAACCATCAGGACCATAATCATGATTTCCAGGAGCAACCAGTACAATGTATTCATTCTGGCGCAGCCGATCCATGAGTTCTGCCGCTTGCTGGAATTGCCATTCAGCACCATCGTCCACTAGATCTCCGCTGATGACAACCAGTTCTGATTGGTGTTCAGTTTGATTATTAATTATCCAATCCACGAGTGCAGCTGTTTTCCTCTGATTATCAGATTTTCCAATATGTAGATCAGAAAGGTGGATGATATTCGTGTATTGACCCATAATCTTGGTAATTGGTTTTCACAACTACCCTATTATATCAATAGTCGCTCAGGGATATTTAACTGTCAATCCGCCAAACATGAATAACAGAGCGGTATTCGTCTGCCAAACGCTCAACCAGGTAAAACAAGCGGTTTTCCCGGTCAAATGCAACCGCACCGACCAGGTCCCTTTTGTATTCCGCGGGATCCAGGGAAGGGTCAAGTAAAAAATCATCCAACACCAGTACCGCGTACGGCTGCGGCTGCCAGCTCTCAAGATCTCCCTGGGCAACAGCAACCAATTGGCCAGGATTATAAAATATCAATTGTGCTTGGTAATCCTCAGCCCAGAATCCCCGGTCTTCATAAGGCCACTCAGGGGGATTTGGACAGGTTGGTGGTGAGTGTTCGGCGCAATCATGTTCCCAGACTAAACCGTTAGCAAATCCGTACCACTCCTCTCCCAGAGCTTTGGTACCGGCAAAAACAACCGCGGCAGAATCTCCAACGGTGAGCCATTCTCCACCCCACCAATGATCAGCCTCACGGTAATCTATCACCGCCTGGGAGGGAGAGCTGATCAGATCCGGTTGACCAGGTAACTGTTCTCCATAAAGCAGGAGTGGAATCACTCCCCTAAGCGTGCTATCAGGCGGGAGTGGATTATCCACATCCCCGGGATGATAGGCAAACAAGGCAGGCCCTCTGCCACTCCATAATCCTTCCCGCGCTCTTCCGCTGGCTAACAGTGGACCGGGAGCTATGCTTTCCGCCCAGGTGGGAGGTATCTCAAACAGATAATCATTGGTGACATAATTTGTAAATTCACCAAATATCCATGGGCTTTGAGCATCCACATCTGTTAGGTCAAGGTTTGACCAGCCATGTGAAGGTTCAAAATCCTGAAGATGCTCCCCAAATGCAAAATACAACCGGGGCTCTGGTTCACCCAGATAAACAAGTCCTGCCCTAGGGATGGTCATCTCTGGAGCTGAGAATATTCCCCCGCTCAGGTCCGCAAAGGGCTGCAGTGTTTGGGCAGTATTAATCTCTTCCAAGTTGGCGGCAATCGCCGGTTTCGGGATGCTAATCTCAGAAACAAAAAGCTGGTGATCGTGCCCAAAACCGAACAGCGAACCCGGAAATCCATCCACTGGTCCTTCCGGATCTCCATTAGGATAGTAGGTTAAACCATGCCCGCTATATTCCCAATCCGATCCCCCGGAAGGCTCAGGCAACCTGAAAAAGCCCAGATATGTAAAATCCTCCGGCATAATTAAATTCCCGGAAGGCGCTAATCCAGGGTAGATCTCGGTATATTCTGATTCATCAGGTTTGGATACCTCTTGAATTGAGGAATCCTCTTCGGAATCCAAAATAGGCGGGGCGGGTTTATTACAAGAAAGACTAAGAAGAATAATGGGAATGATTAATATCAAAATACGTTTAGACAACATGGAATATCCTCTAGCGTTCTTCGGGGAATACAAATTCATATGAAGTAATAAAAAAGTGGATTATGGTTTTTTCAAACAAAGATAAAACGTATCTCCTGCCCTCTTGGGATCACAATCCGTAAATCCGGCTCGCTTGGCAAAATCCAGGTAATGATCAATTCCCCGAGGTTCTTCTGGCCAGGGCATTCCATAGCCAGTTTCGGTGACCTGATCTCTGATACGGTACAGCATGTGAACAATAAAGTACTTTGTATCAGTCTCGGGGATTTGACTGATATCTACATCCCAGAAGTGCAGCAAGCCTTCTGGTTTCAGAACGCGCCAAGCCTCCTGAAATACCTAAAAATGGTCCTCGGTCTT
>JAUWCZ010000007.1 GCA_030609055.1 Chloroflexota bacterium
CTATACCGGAAAGTAGAAGGTCCAGTAATTGTTGAAGACTTTGTAGTGAATGAGAAGAGATCCGGATCCGACGCTGAAGCGGGTTTACCCGTGGATGCGCTTTTCCGGAAAAACCCGGAATTCTTTGACCTGACAAAACCCTACTTTGTTGGACAGGATGCTCTGGAAATTGAGGTACCTGCTGTCCAGCGGGGAAAATGGGTTTGGAAGGAAAAAGAGTCTGCATTAAAGAAGACGGAACTGAATGGGGTACATCAACAAATGGGAGCAAAATTGGTTTCATTTGCCGGCTGGGAAATGCCCGTTCGCTATTCCTCTATACTGGAAGAACACCGGGCAGTCCGGGAAGGAGCCGGCTTATTTGATGTCTCCCATATGGGTGTATTTGAGGTGTCCGGACCAAATGCCACCACTTTCCTGGATACAGTATTTTCTAATTATGCTGCCTGGCTTGAGGATGGGCAATCCATGTATGGTTACTTCCTGGAACCGGATGGGAATGTTGTGGATGACGGGATTATTTATCGGATTCGGTCGGATTATTATTACATTGTGATCAATGCCGATAATGAAGAGAAGGATTGGGAT
Organism: Chloroflexota bacterium; assembly: GCA_030609055.1. Taxonomy (GTDB): domain Bacteria; phylum Chloroflexota; class Anaerolineae; order Anaerolineales; family UBA11858; genus B10-G9. Next base: position 589 of record JAUWCZ010000007.1, read on the forward strand.
TGGTTAAATGCGGTCAATGACGGGGATGTGATTATTGATCAGGATCGTCCCTGGGTCCAGGTGGAAGCACCGGCGGTATTGAAAAATCTCAAGGATCCGAAAAGCGGGAAATCTCAGAAACGGGATATCGCCCTGCAGGGACCGGCATCGATTAAAATCCTTCAGGCAATGACAGATGACCCGTTGTTGAAGTCTGAATTAGTCCGCATCCGGCGGACAGAGTTGATTTCCTGTGAATTGCAGGGAATGTCTCTGGTGATCGCCCGGACAGGGTACACCGGAGAATCCTGGGGATATGAGATCCTGGTCCACCCGAAGGAGATGGAAAAACTCTGGAATATAATTCTGAAGATGGGGGAGCCATATGGCGTAAAACCTGCCGGATTAGCATGCCGGGACTCGACCCGGATTGAAGCTGGATTACCACTTTATGGACATGAGTTAGCTGGACCGTATTCCATCTCACCTGTGGAAGCAGGTTTTCCCGGTTATGTTAAATACCACAAACCCTTTTTTATTGGACGGGATGTGCTATTGTCTCAAGAAGAAAATCGTCAGCGGGAGATTATTCGCTTCCGCTGCAATCAGAAACGCAGTCGGCGTCCGAATATGGGAGATCCGGTTGTGGATGAGAAAGGATTTCAAGTAGGGAAAGTCACCAGCTGTTCAGTAGATGTAGAAGGCTTCCTGCTGGGCTTAGCGCTGGTGGACATTCGTTGTATTACGCCAGGAACATCCCTCAGTATTTTCCCCTTGCGTGGTAAATCTCTCCAGGAGGGATTGCTGCAGGAAACAAAAGTCGCTCTACCGATCGAGGTGACGGTATTATCCAGATTCCCGGAAAAAGGGGATTATAGACCGGTCTGGATGACCGGAGAGGACTGAACACGAATTATCGCCCCCTTACCAGCGAATTATAGCCCGGTAAGATAACCGAGGATGATGTATTCCAGGAAGTGAAGGTTTTATTATTTCAGGAGGATAAAATGGATCCAATTATTTTTACAATTCCGGGTACCAATATTTCACTGCATTGGTATGGCTTAATTATGGCCGTTGGGATTATCCTGGCCGGGATGGTTGCGGAATGGGGTGTCCGGCAGCGGGGCGAGGATGGTGAACATATCTGGGAACTGTTGGTATGGGCGGCTCCTGCTGGTATTGTAGGTGCCAGGTTATGGTACGTATTGAATGATATTCTTGGAGGTGGGCAGTATTATCTCGACCATCCCTTAAGTATTATCAACCTTCCTGAAGGCGGCTTGCATTTTTACGGAGCTGTCTTGTTTGGTGCTCTTGGAGCATTCGCCTACGTGAAAAGAAAGGGACTGGATTTCAGAATTTTTCTTGACGCTGCAGCACCGGCACTTCTGATTGGACAGGCACTTGTTAGACCAGCAAATTTTATCAACCAGGAACTTTATGGTCCACCGACAGATCTGCCCTGGGGAATTGCCATAGACGCCTTCCATCGCATCCCGCCCTGGACAAATTTAACCCTCTATCCAGTGGAAAGCACACGATTCCATCCAGCATTTGCCTATGAAATGTTGTGGAATTTTCTGGCGACCGGTATCCTGTTATGGATCTTCCTGGAATTGAAAGATAGAATCAAACCGGCTTCGCTTTTCGCTGGTTGGCTTGTTTTGGAAGGAATTGGCAGAGAGATCATTGAATTCTTCCGTCCTGATCAACCCCGTGTGCCCGGAACGGATATCAGCTATTCTCGCATCGTTGCGGGGGTGATGATTCTGGTGGGTATTTTCTGGCTGCTGATTAAGTATGAGATCATCAAGCTTCCTTTCCTTGAGGCAGGACCAGAAAAATATATAATATCTCCTGCTGCTAAGAAAGGTAAGCGAAAATAACCTGGAACGGGTAATCCAGATAGAAAAGGAGCAGTTGATAAGACTGCTCCTTTTTTTTGTGGCTCTCACCTGATTCTAATTATGGGCACTCACAGAAGTATTTATCGGTATTCCAGGTACCCCCAGCCTTCTTGCATTTATTTTCTGGTAAATTCATTGTACATGGAATTAGAGTAGGAGTTTTGGTTGGTTCAGGCTTTGGCATTGGAGGATCTTTTTCCGTTTCTAACGTATCGTCATCCACATCTCCACAATTTAGTAAATTCTTGGACATCCAACCCTTAATCCCATCACCATCGATGACTTTGTACCAGATCGGTTTTCCAGGCTCAGAGCGGGCGAGAAGTTCAACAATGTGTCCTTTTAGGAATCCCGTAATTGTGGGGTATTCTGTGCTTGGCCCATAACGTAAGAACGCATCCTGGAGCACGATGCATGGTGTCATGGGTATGGGCAGGAACTTGTAATCCCACCCGAAGTTGACATTAACCAGATCCTCGTTGGCAGCGATGGTGATTTCGGCTTCTGCCGGAGAAGCATCCCTGACAGGGGCAGTCCAGCTACCAGGAAGGAGGATTGTATCGTTGGGGGGTGACAAGGCATCTACCGTTATACAGTATGTTGCTTCTCCAAACAGGAATGCGAAACTGAATTCACCGTCCACGTTGGTTGGGACTTCAGTCAGAATCAAGCTGATTGGGCATGGTCCAGTGCCAATCCTTACCAAGAGACCTGGGATGCCCGGCTCTGCTGGATCATAGATGCCGTCCGCTCCCAAATCGCCTCCAGGGAGTTCGATACAGCCGGGAGGTGGAGTAGCTGGCATGATATATGGAACGGCGCAGAGATCGTGCCATACTATTCCACTGGCGGATGCATCTGGCACAGCTAATAGGTAGCGGAAGTTGATATCTTCCAGTATATCCCCAGCAGCAATAGGGAGATCATAATTTTCAGGATCCAGCGTTTGCTGGATTGGAGAAGTTGCCAGGCAGTAGTCTCCCGGGTCAATTTCAAGGATTTCATAAAATCCTGCGCTGTCGGATTCCACGGTGATGATATCGCTCACCCCCGGACAGGATCCTTCTTTTAAGGTCAGCATAGCACCGGTAACAGATCCTTCTCCTGGATCCCGGATGGAATTGTTATTATCATCGATATAGGTCCAGCCGCGGATGATCCCCTTAGTACTTACATTTTCATGAGCGCCCCGATCGCAGGCGGCACCCTGCGGTCTGGAGGTTCCATGTTGATCGTGGGCCACGCAGCGGTCAGGATCTCCGGAATCGATCGCCGGACTGCCGATCCCCAGGGCATGACTCGGCGCCATGCCAGAATATGTCGCTAGGGGTTCCAAAATAGGATCTACGCTGGGAAGATCATCAATCCCTGCTAGACTGCAGGATCCATCGCTGTCAATGTTATATCCCTGAGAATCCAGCGGAAGTCCTGCACAGTTTCCTCCCAGGTTATCTGCCAGGGCAGAACTGCGGATCTTAGTCTCCAGGCCGCCATCAACCCGGATTCCTTCGGGGCTGTTATCAGCCGCTGTGATGAATTCAAGCTGCAGGTTGCCGGTATTGTAAATCCCAGCCCCACCAAGTCCACCTCCAGCTGCGGTATTAGCGCTGATAGTGGTATTGCGGAGAAGTAAACCTCCACCAGGACCTACATTGTATGCCCCTCCTCCAGCGCCGCCTGTTGCATCGTTTGCGGACATACCACTCTGGTAGAGATGGAGCATGCCCTCATCATTGTAAACAGCTCCCCCTAGATCCGCACTATTAAGGGTGAACCAGGTATTTGTGAGGGCGGCTTGACCGCCGGTCCAGTTGAAAAATCCACCACCATACCCTAAGGCATGATTATCCTCAAAATAAAAATCAGTTCCGTTGACAGATCCGTTATTCCAGATGCCCGCCCCACTTAAACCGGCTTCATTCATTCTAAATTCAGCGCCATTGATATCTACTGTTGAATTAAGACCGACCCAGATTGCTCCGCCGTGATCATCAGCCTCATTGCCAATAAAATTAGCGTTCTCAATGGTAAGAGTGGCATTTTCATGGTTATATATCGCACCACCGTATTCCGCTGTATTGGCCAGGAATTGAGCTCCCAAGATTGTGAGATCACCGGTATTAAAGATGCATCCTCCCCGGGCATCCCCCATAGCGTCAGGAGGGATCTCTACGCTGTTGTAATTACAGGTGAAAGCACTTAAAGTAAGCTCACTTTCATTAAGCAATCCTCCCCCGATGATTGCATTACCATCCGCCAGCCAGATGTGATCAAAGGTAACTACTGCTGGACTTTGAATATGAAACGCCCGATCAATATTTCCGTGGATAGAGGGTGCGCCAGTTCCGATGATGACCAGGTCCTTGGTGATGTCCAGATCGCCGGTCTTGCCTAGGTCCTCATCCGTTCCGGGGATGGTCAGTGTATACCCTCCTGCTGGCAGGTTAATCCAGTGGGGTCCAGAGCAGGCATTTGCGTTTAACACGGCTTCCCTCAAGGAGCAGTCCAGTGTACTGCATACGCCATCGTTGGTATCGTCTGTTTTTGTGACGTTATAAGTCACAACGCAGACTGGAGCCGGGTCCCAGGTACATGCAGAAAAGAGGGTCAGAAAACACCCAATTAGGATAAGCACCAACCACTTCGCGTGAGGTTTCATTTTTCAGCCTCCTTCGGCTTCAGAATGCAACTTCAAGATATTAAGGGTTTTAGCAACTTATATTAGATATTTACGTATAAAATAAGGGAAGACAATAGATCTGATCTACATTCTACCAAACTTCCTCCTGGCAGGAGAAGTTTTGGATCTTTGTTTATATAATAATAGGGTTGTTTGCTGTATTTAATAATTGTTTTGTACTGACTTTCAATACAACGTGTTACGATAATATTATAGTGGAGTATTGTAATTTATTATTCATATTAAGGAGAAACACGATGGATAAACAACGACGGACAAGTATCATCGGGGGCGCTATATTGATAATAATTGGTGGTTTATTATTTGCTGCCCAAATCCTGCCGAACTTTTTACCGAATTTTTGGGACATTGTCTCGTGGCCCTGGATCATCATCGGGGTAGGATTATTCCTGTTTGCGTTGGGGGTAGCCCTTGGTGAACCGGGAATGGCGGTGCCGGCTAGTATCGTTGGCGGAATTGGCGGCATCTTGGCATACCAGAATTACACCGGGTACTGGGAAAGTTGGTCCTATATGTGGACCTTGATACCCGGATTTGTAGGCTTTGGTATTGTATTGATGAACATTTTAGGTGGAAAAGAGGAAGGATCTTCTTTTAAAGATGGCGGTACCCTGATCCTGATCAGTTTTATCCTCCTGGCAGTGTTTGGTTCATTCTTCGGCGCCATTGGTTTGGCTGGAAGATATTGGCCTGTCCTGTTGATCCTACTCGGCTTGGTTCTGATGGGGCGGACTTTGTTCACAAAAAAATAGATCCATTAAATGGAATTAATCGATCAGGTAGGAGGAATAATCTATGCGTACAAATCGGATGTTTTGGGCAATCTTACTGGTGGGGTTGGGATTTTTATTTCTCGCCAATAATTTAGGTTTGATGAGTATAAATGTTTGGAGTATGATTTGGCCGGTGTTCTTAATCCTGCTGGGCATCTCGTTCCTGTTGGGTTCCTCTAGGGGTTCGACTGAAATGGTGCTCGAAGAAGGAACCGTCCCTCTTGATGGAGCAGAGGGAGCGAAAGTGATTGTAAAACACGGCGCGGGAAAACTGACCGTGGACAGCAGTGCAGAGAGCGGCGCCCTGGCATCAGGGACTTTTGCCAATGGGTTAGATGCCCGCGTAAAGCGGGATGGAAATAAGCTTGATGTGGTGATGAAACCGAAGAGCCCGATTTTCCCGGATGTCATGTTTCCCTGGAATTGGACAACTGGAGGGGGTCTCCAATGGGATTTTGGTTTTACCCGGGATATACCCCTCAACCTTGTCTTTGAAACTGGAGCAGTTGAGGCTTATCTGGACCTGACAGATCTGCAGGTGAAAGAACTGATATTAAAAACAGGAGCCAGTTCAACCAACCTAACAATGCCTGTGGGTGCAGGTTTTACCAGAGTAAAAATTGAAGGTGGAGCGGCTTCCGTAAAAATCCATATCCCCGAGGGTGTTGCAGCCCGGGTGGAGGCTGAGCCAGGTGCTGAGATAGGTTTAACTTTAGCTTCTTTTTCTGTTGATCAAAACCGATTTCCTAAGGTTAATGGATATTACCAATCTACTGAGTATGATAGCGCAGAAAACAAGGTAGAAATCCGAATCGAATTCGGGTTGGGATCAATTGAGATTCACTAGCTGGCTTTCGGAACAGGTAAAGTAGATCTAAGGTCACGGTTTGTTAGCCGAGAGGGAAGTGGTTTCTATAAACAAACACCAATATCGGGGTGGGGGTGGATCAAGTCCATTATCCCGTTGGGTGAATTTGAGCCAATTGTTGACGCTACCAGGATTATCAAGATCAATTATGAGAGAGGAACTATAGTATGGTCGAGTTCATGGAAGAACCCAGATGTGCTAATTGCCCAATACGTCAAAAAGCAGAGCTGAAACCAAAATCACTGCTGGGGAGGTTCTGGCGCTGGCACACAACCTGGTGCCCGGGTTGGAAGACTTATCAGGAGTACCTGGCCCAGCAGGAAGACTAAATCCCGGATTTTGTATAATAATAAGACCAGAGCTAATCTGGTCTTTTATTTTTATTCTTGTCTTCGGACCAATTATTGCACTAGCAGAAATACGCCTAAATCGTTTAATTTTAAACTATTTTGATTCATACAATTAGTTAATGTCCGCTTGTTATAATATTTGCATTGATGAGAACGATCTTGTGTTTCTACAAAATTATTACTCCTGGTGATTTATCTCAACAACTACCGGGGTTAAATTGCAGAAAAACAGCAAGTAATAAGACCAAATGACCAAGGATGGTGTTTGATGATGCGATTTGACCGTTTTACGGAACGGGCACAGGAAGCAGCCCAACGTGCTGCTGAGATCATCCAGCGTTATGGGCACAACATGATTGATACAGAACACATACTTCTAGCGTTAATTGAACAACCTGAAGGAGCGATTTCACATATCTTACAGAACCTCAATATCCAGAGATTGCCGTTGAGTGACCGGCTGGATCATATTCTGAGAAATTCCCAAAGAGCGAGTATTTTCGGTGACCGCGGTGCAGGTCAGGTTTTTATCACTCCCCAGGTTAAACGGATTGTGGACGTGGCCAATGAGGAGGCTAACCGCTTAAAGGATGAGTTTATTTCCACCGAACATCTTTTTTTAGCAATTCTGGATGAGAAGAATACTCCGGCAGCTCGATTATTGGACACCGAAGGGGTTACAAAGGACCGGGTCTATCAGGCGATTGAACAGATTCGAGGTGGACAGCGGGTGACGGATCCAAAGGCGGAAAGCCACTATAAAGCATTGGAAAAATTTTCTCTTGATATGACCAAACTAGCCCGGGAAGGCAAACTCGATCCAGTGATTGGACGCGATGCTGAAATCCTCCGTGTGATCCAGATCCTGTCCCGTAGAACTAAGAACAACCCGGTGATGATTGGTGAAGCAGGTGTGGGAAAAACTGCCATTGTAGAGGGATTGGCGCAAAAGATTGCCACTAATGACGTACCTGAGATCCTTTCCGGTAAGCGGGTTGTAGCGCTTGACATGGGCGCGATGATTGCCGGATCCCGCTTCCGGGGTGAATTTGAAGAGCGTTTAAAGGCTGCCATTGATGATGTAAAAAAAGCGGAAGGGGAAGTGATCCTTTTTATTGATGAGCTTCACACAGTGGTTGGTGCAGGTGCTGCCCAGGGTGCGATGGATGCATCCAATATGCTAAAACCTGCCCTGGCTCGGGGTGAGCTCCAATGTGTGGGGGCAACAACTCTTGATGAGTACCATAAATACATCGAGAAGGACAGTGCCCTGGAACGCCGTTTTGCCCCGGTATATATTGAAGAACCCTCGGTTGAAGAAACTATTCAGATGCTGGAAGGTTTACGGGGCCGGTACGAGGCTCATCACAAGGTCAGATTCTCCGATGAAGCCCTTCATACAGCAGCTACTCTGGCGGACCGGTATGTAACTGGCAGGTTTATGCCGGACAAAGCTATTGACCTGATGGATGAAGCCGCTGCCAAGTTACGGGTTGCCCTGTACTCCTTGCCGCAGGAATTGAAAGAAAAACAGGCTGAAATTGAGCAACTTAAGAATGAGGAAGAGGTTGCCGGACATGACAAGGATTACGAACGGGCAGCCACTATGCAGACTCAGCGTATACGTTTAGAAGAGGAATTCTTTAAAGAAAGGGATGCCTGGGAATCGGAACACGAGCTTGATGAGGTTGTGGAAGCTAGTGATGTTGCCGAGGTTGTCTCACAGTGGACTGGGATTCCCATGACCCAGATGCTGGAAGCCGAAGCGGAAAAACTGTTGCAAATGGAAGAAAGAATCCATGAACGGATTATTGGCCAGGATGAAGCTATCACGGTTATTTCGGATGCTATCCGCCGGGCTAGATCCGGGCTTAAAGATCCCACCCGACCGATAGGTTCCTTTATCTTTATTGGTCCATCCGGTGTCGGTAAAACAGAAGTGGCTAAAGCATTAGCTGAATTCATGTTCGATGATGAAGATGCACTGCTCCGCCTGGATATGAGTGAGTATCGGGAACAGCATACAGCATCCCGGCTCTTCGGTGCACCTCCTGGATATATCGGATATGAAGAAGGTGGGCAACTGACCGAAGCAGTTCGCAGACGACCGTATAGGGTGATCCTGTTTGATGAAATTGAAAAAGCTCATCCAGAAGTCTGGAACACGTTGCTTCAGATCATGGATAATGGGCGATTGACTGATGGTCAGGGACGGCAGGTTGATTTCCGCAACACTGTCCTGATCATGACCAGCAATCTGGGGACAGAATATATCAGCCGCTCTGGCAGCCTGGGATTCCTTGACAGTGCAACCAGTGATAAAGATGTTGAAGCCAGAGATAAGATCGATAAAGCCCTCAAGGATGCCTTCCGGCCTGAATTTTTAAACCGGATCGATGAGATTATTACTTTCTCGCCACTTACCAAGGAACATATGGTGCAGATTGTAGATCTGCAGTTGAAGGAAGTGGAACAACGATTAGCGGAGAATGGATTGAAGGTCTCCTTAACTAAAAAAGCCCGCGTTTGGCTGGCAGAAAATGGGTATTCTCCTGATTTTGGTGCCAGACCTCTTACTCGGGCTCTCCAAAAATATATCGAGAGTCCGCTATCGAAGAAGCTTCTGGCTGGTGAGTATGAGCAGGGGGATGTTGTTGCGGTTGACGTGGATCCTGATGATGAGAAACAGTTGACCTTTAAGAAAAAATAAACCTCTAATTGGATTTGAACCTTAAAAACAACGATCCGTAATCCTCCAAGGATTACGGATCGTTCATTTAACGGCAGGTTGCCATTCTGATTATTTTGCGCTACACTCATTATATTAGTCAGGTTTTATCGCCAAACATCAAGGGCACCCCATGTTATTTAAAGATATGGTCTTCATCGGTATTGACCCTCCCTCGGGTGAGACTTCCCTTACCTACGCAGCGCTGGATCAGGAATTAAACCTGATCGCATTATCCCGGGGGGATATCAGTGCGGTATCTGCCTTCGCCGGAGGGCAGAAGGCAGCCTTTGTAGCTGTAAATGCCCCCAGAAGATTGAATCAGGGATTAATGAAAAAAGATTCGATTCGAGATGCCCTGATACCTCAACCGAACCCCGGAAGGTGGGTCTCATTTCGTGTGGCTGAATACACTTTATTTCAGAAGAATATTCGCATCACCAATACACCAGATACCGTTGATTCTTGTCCAGGATGGATGAGAACCGGGTTTAAGCTGTACCGCAGACTTCAAGACCTTGGATTCCGTGATTTTCCGATAGATAATCATCAGCAGCAGGTGCTTGAAGTTTATCCTCATGCTGCCTACACGGTATTGTTGAAAAAAATTCCTTTTCTGAAAAAAACCTTTGAGGGTCGGCTCCAGCGTCAGCTGATTCTGCACTCCCTCTCAGTGGATATACCTGATCCAATGCGGATATTTGAGGAATTTACCCGCTATAAGATTCTTCAGGGACAGTCACCGTTGGAAGGATTATTATCTGTAGAAGAGTTGGAGGCGTTGATTGCTGCCTATACCGCCTGGAAGGCTGCTATCGAACCGGATGAAATCACTCGGGTGGGGGAACCAAAAGAAGGTGAAATTATTTTACCGAGTGCTGAACTAAAACCCAAATATTTTTAAAAACGAAACTGCAAGGCAACTTGATTGTTTCATTTACTGAGTCTGTGTGTCAGATAGACATCAGATAATAGCGAGGTGTGATGAATAAATCTAAAGTGATTTTCATTATCAATCCCAATGCAAATATGGGCCAGGCTTGGAGACAAGCGGCGGATCTAAGACCAATTATGCAGGAATTTGGCGGTGCAGATTGGGCTGGTTCTGTGTATCCAACTCACGCTATTGAGCTCACACAGAAGGCAGTTGAGGATGGATATGAGTTGATTATTGCCGGAGGAGGGGATGGTACGGTCCATGAGGTAGTTAATGGCATCATGTCGTTCCCGGAAGAGAAAAGACCTGCTTTGGGGGTTGTACCGCTTGGATCCGGAAATGACTTTTCATATTCGATTGGCATGGAGTCAGAACCCTGGAAAGCCTTACGGCAAATCTTCAATGGGCAAGAACGCAGGATAGATATCGGTGAGATTGAGGATGATACTGGTCGTAGGGAATATTTCGATAATACGATTGGAATCGGTTTTGATGCCATTGTCACGATTCATTCCCATCAAATGCCGATTGTACGTGGATTCCTGATGTATCTTTTGGCGGTGTTGAAAACCATCTTCATCAATCACAATCCAATTGGAATGGATATCACCATTGACGGTCAAACAAACTGGCAGGATCAGTTGCTGATGCTTACGCTCTGCAATGGCGGACGGGAGGGCGGTGGCTTTTTGATTTATCCTCCCGCGGAATTGGGGGATGGGCTGCTGCACTATGTTGCAGTTCAGAATGTATCACGTTTGATAATGCTCCGCCTGCTGCCCGCATTTATGCAGGGATCTCATCTATCTCACCCGAAAATCAAAACAGGGGATTTTAAAACCATTTCCATAGATGCTGATAGATCTCTTTTCATCCATTTAGATGGTGAAGTCTTTTCAGGTTTTGCCTCCAATTTGAAAAAAATAACGGTAAAACTTCACCCTAGTGCGCTCCGCGTTTATTCCTGAGTGAAACAGTCATGCCGAATCTGAGACACAGCCTTTCCCGGATGGATTTTAACCATCTTAAAATTGTGGCGGAAAAATGGAGGTTGCCTTTTTCTGCACCGGATGCTCGGGAAGGATTAAATCAGCTGGTTGACCAGATGCTGAACCCCGATCTCCATCAGAGGATTCGCGAAGTACTTTCCTCTCAAGAGTTAGAGGCGTTAAAATGGCTTGATGCGCAGGGTGGAAGGGAACAATGGTCTCACTATATCCGACGTTTTGGAGATCTAAGGGATATGGGAGCCGGAAGACTGGATCGCGAGCGGCCGGATCAGGATCCAATTTCGCCAGTCGAAGGTTTATGGTATCGGGCGCTTGTTGCCCGGGGATTTTTTGAAACAGACACAGGTCCTTTGGAGTTTGCATATATCCCAGACGATATACGGGATATCGTGATGCGCGTTTTACAGTCAGAGATCAATTCTCCTCAGCATCGGGAATTCCAATGCAGAAAAGCTACCACGCGAGAAAAGAAGCATCTTCAACGTGCTTCCGGAATTTGCTTGGATCATATCTGCACTCTTCTAGCCGCTTTGCGGATGAACCTGGATCCCGATGTCCAATTGTCTGATGTACCGCTAGATGAGACTGATTTCTATCTGACTCTTTTTCCAACCATGGATTTATTGGGAGAAAATGGAACTCCCGCCCCGGAGAAAATACGGGAATACTTTGATCACCCCATTGCAGAGGCGTTGTTAGAGCTCTGGCAGTCCTGGCGAACGAGTGAATCAAATCCTGACCTTGCTCTCATTCAGGATCTCCAGATTGAGGGAAACCCGGAATTGTATCCAAGGAGAGTTCGGGAGTTTGTGATTGACCTTCTAAGTTGCCTGGATCCTGATACCTGGTGGAGCATTGAATCGTTTATATCCCAGATTAAGGATCAATACCCGGATTTCCAGCGTCCCGGAGGTGATTACGATTCCTGGTTCATAAAGCGTCAGACCACTGGAGAGTATTTAAGAGGGTATCATCACTGGGATGAAGTAGAAGGCGCCTTAATAAGGTATTTACTTTCTGGACCACTGCATTGGTTGGGATTGCTTGATCTGGGGCTACCAAAAAAGGATGCCGAACCGGCGGCTTTCCGGTATTCTTCCTTTGCCGCTGATTTATTAGAAAATCAACCTCCTCCTTTACCATCCAGGGCAATTGAGCAGGTTCAGATTCGTGCCAAAGGGGAAATCCGGATGACCCTGGATGTGCCGCATAAAGTCCGCTACCAGGTTGCCAGATTTTGCGAATGGCAGCCCGTGAAGGGGGAAGCCTATCTATACACAATTTCTCCGGCATCATTACGCGGGGCGGAAAAACAAGGATTGCGAGTGGCTCATTTATTATCTCTGCTGAAACTTCATACTGACTCCATACCACCGAATATTCTCGCAGCCCTGGAACGGTGGGAGAAACAAGGTGTTCAGGCGTCAATCGGGAATAAACCAATTTTGAGATTGGGGTCCCCCGCAGTATTGAAGTCTCTCAACAAAACGAGGGCAAGCCGGTTTATTCTGGAACAGCTTGGACCCACGGCAGTGATTATCCGCGAAGGTAGCGAAGATAAGATTAAAGAAGTACTGGTTGAATTAGGATTCTTTTTGGAACTTGAGGATTAGACAGGTTCCCAAACCTGATAGAGACTTAAATCTCCTTCTTTCCCATCTGAATAAAAAGAATCCTTGATACGAAATCCTGTTTGATCAGCCAATTGGGATAGTTCCTCAGGTGAAAAATGATGAACATAGCGGATACCTTTCCCACCTCGCTTCCAATCAAGCAGGTAATCACCCTCTTCAAGGGCATTTTCGGAAATACCAGCTTCACTCCAGGGGATAATTTTGCGCTTTAGTCGCTCACTTTTCAAAAACTGCCAATTTGAGTGATAAAATATCCCCCGGTCGGAGATCAGATGGCGGATATTTCTACAAACCTTTAATCGCCCTTGACTACCAGGAATATGATGAAGTACGGCAAGTGATAGGACAATATCAAAGGGAGTTTCCGGTAAAATACGCTGCCAGGAAGGTTCTAATAAATCTAGCTGGATAAACTCTGCCGGGAAATCCCCAGGAATATCAAGGGTTGCTTTTTGAAGAAGATTGGAGCTGAAATCTGTCCCAAGATATGTGCCGGGAAATCCCTTTCTAGCCAATTCACGAGCTAGTCCTCCGTTGCCGCAACCTAAATCCAGGATGCTGCTCTCAGGTTGGAAGAGGTCGAGTAGGCGCAGAACCCCAGGTTGAAGACGCTGCCTGGTTTCAGAAAAATCTTCCGCGAAGTTTTGGTAAAATTGATAATTGAGGTCCTGAATCTTATCAGCCGTCTCAGAGTCCATGGATAATATTATACGCTATGGGCCTGAGCACAGTACGGTGGCCAATCGATCGGTTAACCATTTTCCTGGTGGATAGATGGTATGAAAAATAAAAAGAGTGACGGAAATTCTACAGGAATACCCCTTTACAGTGAGGTCGAATTGTATCTGGCGGAACTTACGTTAAGGGAGATTGAGGCTGGGAAAGATGTGTTCCAGGCAATTCGTGGTCATCCGCTGCCAGATGGAGATGGATTTTTAAGTAAACATACCCTGATCACTGCCTACCGCAACCAGGTGAGAGATGGAATCCGCCAAGAAGATCGTAATTTGCTGAAAAAGATCCGCCTAAAACCAATGCGGACATTATCCGGTGTGACAACGGTGACAGTTCTTACCAAACCATATCCTTGTCCGGGGCAATGTATCTTTTGCCCGGATTATGAAGAGATGCCGGTTAGTTATTTGCCTGATGAACCGGGGGCAATGCGGGCTCTCTTCCATCAGTATGATCCATTCACGCAGGTGACATCCCGGATTGAAGCGCTGCATGAAATAGGTCATCCCACTGATAAAATTGAACTCCTTGTGCTGGGAGGTTCTTGGACCGCGTATCAGGATGAGTATCAGTCCTGGTTCATCAAACGCTGCTTTGATGCCATGAATGGTACGGAAGCAGAGACATTGGCACAGGCTCAGAGTTTAAACGAGCAAGCACAACATAAAAATGTTGGCTTGGTACTGGAAACCCGTCCGGATTTAATTTCCCGAGATGAATTAGCTCGAATGAGAATATTAGGTGTGACAAAAGTCCAGCTTGGTATCCAGAGTCTTGATAATAAAATCTTGGAACTCAATCACCGAGGACATACCGTTGAAGAAGCCCGGCACGGTGTTGCTTTACTGCGAGCAGCTGGTTATAAAATAGTTTTACATTGGATGCCCAATCTACTGGGAGCGACACTGGACTCTGACCGGGAGGATTTCAACCGTTTGTGGGATGATATCGCGCCGGATGAAATCAAGATTTATCCTACACAGCTCCTCAAGGATACCCAGCTGTATGATAAATGGAAGCGGGGGGAGTATAAACCTTATTCGACGGAAGAATTAATTCAACTCATCACCGATATAAAACCCACCATTCCCCGCTACTGCCGTGTAAACCGGGTGGTGCGCGATATTCCTTCCCAGAATGTTGTGGCAGGGAACAAACGGACAAGTTTACGCCAGGATATCCAGGTTGAGTTAAAAAGCAGAGGGGAAATTTGTTTATGCATTCGCTGCCGGGAAGTACGTGATCAGGAAATTGAGATCAAATCCCTGGTGTTGAATGATCTTATTTACACCAGCACTGGTTGTGAAGAACATTTCCTTTCCTTTAACACACCTGATGATCACCTGGCTGGCTTTTTACGTCTTTCCCTGCCGGGTTCAAATGCAATTGATACTGGAATAAAGGATCTGGATCATGCGGCGATTATCCGGGAGGTTCATATTTATGGCCAATCTCTCCCTGTTGGGCAGGAAAGAGATGGTGCTGCCCAACATGCAGGTTTAGGAACAGCACTGCTGGCAGAAGGGGAAAGAATTGCTGCAGAAAAGGGTTTCCATCGAATCGCTGTCATTTCCGCAGTAGGCACCCGCCAATATTATCTTGACCGAGGGTATAAACGAGGGGACCTTTACATGGTGAAAGAAAACCTGAACAGATCCTGACCTCATTCCGTCCAACGACAGTTTCTCAGTGTTCGAAAATTAGGGTTTTAATCTTCATTTCGGGGTATTTTAGTGATTGAAAAAGGGTTATTTTTTTTACTTGGCGGTTTGACCGCTCTTATCATCCTGATCTTATTAAGACGGAGATCCGATAGTACAAGTGGTGATAAAAGAATGAGACGGGAATCTATCCAGGCCTCAAATAAAACCTCACGGTCTCTGTCAGTATCAGCTGACGATCGGCTCAGGATTGAGGAGGACCAAAACATCTCAGCCGCCAGCCTGCAAGTCTTGTATGATCTGAACAAATCACTCAGCTCTACTCTGGATACATACCTCATTATTGATCAGGCATTATCATCAGCAATTTCAATATTAGGGGGAGAAAAGGCAGATTACTACGGGATTATCCCTGAAACCCAGGAACTCAATCTTGTCAGATCGATAGGCAGGGATTTAAGCGAGATCGCTGCAATAAACCAACTTCTTTCCAGGGGGGAAATAAAAAAAGATCTCAAATGGATTCAAAAACATAAGAAACTGTTCCTGAACAAAGGTACTGGAAAAGATTTCCTCGGGGAGAAGGGAAGTGTTATTGATGAGGAAATCTCAACCATACTTTCTGTTCCAGTTCTAATTGATCAGGAACTAGCCGGAATAATTTCCCTTTTGCATACTGATGAAAATGCTTATTCGCTAGAGCAGGAAGAATTGTTATCCGCAATCGCGCATCAAGCAGGATTAGCGATAAACAACTCCCAACGTTTTGTGGAAGTGGCATTTCTGTTAAATTCTTTAAAGGCAAAACAGGAACTGCAGGATAAGCTGTTTGAACATTTACCAGTCGGTGTTTTGTTGTTGGATAACAAGTTTCAAATCTTATCTGGTAATCAGCTAGGGTATGAAATTGTAAATGTTCTTCATCCCGATTTTAATCAGATAGTTGTTTCCCGATTGGGAAATAAAACGATTCAAGAATTGGCTGATCTTTCTATGGAGCCTCTGCCGATAGAAGTGCAAAATGAGGAGGATCCGCGGGAGGTTTTTGAGGTCCAATTACGGAGAGCCCAAACGATTGAAGGGGGATACTGGATATTAATGATTGCCGATGTGACTGAGGAACGGGGAATTAAAAATCGGATCCGGGTTCAAGAGAGGCTGGCTACTTTAGGACAATTTGCCGCCGGCATTACACATGATTTTAACAATATCCTATCTGCCATACTGGTTTATTCAGAAGTGATTCTCAGGGATTCACAACTTTCTGAGGAGAATAGATCCAGGATGAATGCCGTCCGGGAACAATTGCAACGGGCAACAGATTTAATCAATCGGATTCTTGATTTCAGCCGAGATCAACCGGTGGAATACAAGCCCTTTGATCTAATTCCATTTTTAGAGCAAACCCGTGATCTCTTGATCCGAATCATACCTGAAGACATCCAGGTCAACCTGGATAAAAAATATTCCCCAGAGACCTTACCGATGCGCGGAGATCCTGCCCGATTGCAACAGATGATCTTAAATTTAGCGTTGAATGCCCGGGATGCGATGCCGGAGGGTGGAACCCTGGGAATTCAGGTTGAAATTATTGAAGACACTGGAGAGAGCAACGCCATATTCCCCGGGATGGATCCAGGCAATTGGATTTTGTTTCAGGTTAAAGATACTGGAATAGGCATTGATCCTCAAGATCAACCAAGGATTTTTGAACCTTTCTTTACCACCAAAGCTGCCCAGGGTGGAACGGGTTTGGGTCTGGCGCAGGTGTATGGGATTGTAAAACAACATCAGGGTTTTATAGACCTGGAGACTGCTCCAGGGGTCGGAACCACCTTTAAGATCTACTTCCCACTAATTACAGAAGAAGTTAGTGAAATCCAGGAATCTGCACCAGAACTGGAGTTGGATGGCAAAGGAGATTTAATCCTGGTTGTGGAAGATGATGAAAACCTTCAAAAAGCTCTCTGGAATTTACTTGAGGATTATAATTATCAGGTCATTCTGGCAGAAAACGGCGAAAAAGGTTTCGATATTATTGAGCAAATCGGGGAGAAAATTTCCCTGGTGATCACAGATGTTGTAATGCCTAAGATGGGGGGAGTTGAAATGTATCACAAAACCCGGGATATCTATCCTGAAAAGATCTTTATTTTCATCACCGGTCACCCCTCAAAGATTAAGGACAAATCAATTGCTGAGGATCCGTTTTCCCGGTTGTTATTAAAGCCATTCTCGATGGCAGAAATTTTGCTGCTTACGAAAGAGATCAGATCAATCTCAGAAAAATAAACCCCATTCAAAAAACACATACCATCATGGCGAGTAAGCCGGATCAATATTCAATTTCACTTATCGGATTTAACTTCTCAATATTATGTTTTGCATAAATCCACCGGACTGTGCCTGTTTTTCCCCTGATGACCAGACTATGGGTTTCCGCACCCTGTCCGGTGTATCTTACTCCGTCAAGTAACTCCCCATCGGTAATACCGGTAGCTGCGAAGAAGACATCATCAGACGAGACCAGATCATCCATCGTAATAACTTTGTCAAGGGAATAGCCCATTTCCAGACCAAGTTTTTTCTCCTGCTCATTCCTGATATGCAGTTTTCCTTGCAGTTCTCCACCCATCGCCCGAATCGCACAGGCTGCTAAAATGCCTTCGGGTGTGCCACCGATTCCTAACAGTGCATCGATGCCAGATTCGGGAAGGCAGGTCATTAATGCCCCAGCGACATCTCCATCCGGTATCAACCTGATCCGGGAACCAATTTTCCGGACCTCCTGAATGAGTTTTTCATGCCTTGGACGTTGAAGTATGACGACGGTAAGGTCGTTTAAGGATTTATTTTCTGAGCGGGCTATTTTCTCCAAATTGTCCTTTAACGGCGCTTCAATATCTATTAACCCTTTCGCCAGAGGACCCACAGCGATTTTATCCATATAAACAAAAGGGCCGGGATTAAACATAGTGTCCCGGGGTGCGATCGCTACAGTTGCGATGGAATTCAGGAATCCATCTGCCAGCGGTCTGGTACCGTCAATTGGATCCACAGCGAGGTCAACTTGAGGAGGTTTTCCGGATCCTACTTTCTCCCCATTAAAAAGCATCGGTGCTTCATCTTTCTCACCTTCTCCAATCACAATCACCGCATCCATATCGATAGTATTCAAGACCAGACGCATGGCATCCACAGCAGCCTTATCGGCAACTTCCTTTTGCCCCCGTCCCATAAATCTGCCCGCTGATAAAGCGGCAGATTCAGTAACCCGGACGAGTTCTAAAGCCAGGTTTCTAGTTGGTTTTTGGGTCTTCATAGCCACCTCACTGGAGAATTGCATGGAGAATTAGGTAATATCCGATTGGTGCGGCCCAGAAGAGAGAGTCAATCCTGTCAAATACCCCTCCGTGTCCCGGAAACAAATTACCGGAGTCTTTGCAGGATGCTTGTCTTTTGATCATGCTCTCGGTTAAATCTCCCAGAGGTATAGCTGCGGAAATAATAAATCCAAGTATAGCTCCTTCAATGGGAGTTATATTTATCCCGGAATCAAAAACCCGCACAAACAGAAGCGGTAATCCAATCCCCCCTAAAGTCCCAGTCAGGATTCCGGCAAAATATCCCTCCCAGGTTTTATGGGGACTAGTTTTAGGAGCAAGTTTGTGTTTCCCGAAAGCGGTACCTACCAGAAACGCTCCTGTATCGGCTATCCAGACAATCGGCAGGACCAGGAATGTCCACCACTTACCATCTGGAAGAGCCCGCAAGGAGATCAGGTACGGTCCCAGAAAACCAATGTAAAGTAAAACACTGAGGGTAGCGCCAAAATTAGTTGCCGGATTTCCGATATCCCGCTCATGCTGGAAGATGTGATAGGCTGCTGACCCAAATAACAGTAGGGTGAGGAGAACTGAGTTATAGGAGAATTGGAAAAACGTTCGGCTCAAAGCCAAAATAAGAACGCCGATTAATACCAGCGGTAGGGCGGGTTTTTGGTTAATTTTTCCCAGTAGTTTGGTATATTCCCAGGCGGATAAAACCAGCAGGGTGATGATAGCTAACTGGTATGCATATCCCCCGAGGTGGATTAAAAATAACCCACTCGGAGTAAGAATCGCAGCGACAATATATCGTTGGCGCAGCATACTGGATTATCTTTCCTTTTCTTGTTTTACTTCACCATACCGTCGTTCACGTTGGTTGTATACTATCAATGCTTGACGGAGTTCTTCTTTATTAAAATCAGGCCAATAAGTGGGAGTGAAGTACCACTCAGCATAGGCGCTCTGCCAGATCAAGAAATTGCTGCACCGATATTCCCCCGAAGTACGAATAATCAGGTCTGGATCAGGGCTTTCTGAAGTATAGAGGTACTTTGCAAACTGTTCATCATCAATATCATCAACTGAATGACCGGCCGAGATAATATTTTTCACTGCCTGAAGAATTTCGTCTCTACCACCATAGTTGAAGGCAACGTTCAGGATCAAGGTTTTATTATCTTTTGTAAGTTCAATTGCTTCCCGGACTTTTTTCTGTAATTCCTTATCAATTTGATCTAATCGGCCAAGATGTCGTAGCTGAACTCCATTTTCATGCAGATTTTGAAGTTCCCTGTCCAACATGGTTTTAAATATTCTCATTAACCCTTGGATTTCTTCCTTAGGACGTTTCCAATTCTCAGTCGAAAAAGCGTAGATCGTGAGATATTTAATCCCAAACTCTGCGCAGGCTTCGATGACTTCTCGCAAATTCTCTGTGCCTGCTCTGTGTCCGGAAAGCCGTGGAAGGCCTTTTTCAAGTGCCCAGCGCCCATTCCCATCCATGATGATAGCGACGTGATTGGGTATATTCTGAAGGGATTCCTGGGTTTCCTTGTTCATGGATGATGGCTGGTTTTTTCTAGTATTAGATTGATCCGGTAATTTGAAACTCAATAATTGGGCTCTAACGTGGGTCCTAATGGAATTCAAAATCTGAATTAAACTTCCATGATTTCTTCTTCTTTTCTTTCACAAATGGTGTCTATTTTTTGGGTGTAGGTATCAATGATTTCCTGGACCTTTTCCTCCCCCCGGTGCAGGTCATCTTCTGGGATCATTTTCTCATCCTCAAAATCACGTAAGTTGCGTATGCTTTCCCGGCGAATATTGCGAATGGCAATCCGGGAATCTTCAGCTTTTATACTAACTACTTTTACGAGTTCCAGCCTTCTTTCTTCTGTTGGTGTGGGTAAAACCAGGCGAATATTTTCCCCATCATTATTTGGCATCAATCCCAGGTCTGATTTTAGGATTGCTTTTTCAATATTCTTTAGGGAAGAAGCATCGTAAGGTCGAATAAGCAGCGAGCGGGATTCCGGTACACTGATGCTGGCTAATTCTTGAAGTGGGGTTTGTGTCCCGTAATACTCAATCGGCAGTAACTCTACGAGGGAAGGATTTGCGCGTCCAGTCCGGATCGTATTCAGTTCCTGGACCAAAATATTGATCGCTTTATCCATCCGTTCTTCAGTTTCTTGATAAACATCCGATAGCATTTTGACCTCCTCAGCAAACCACGGTGTTTAGATAGAATCTCAAGCATAATCTATGAACCAGGAACGGTGAGATACCAGCGCTTCTTAATACTATACTCGATTAATCGTTCCTGATAAAGGCAGAGTTTCCCGTAGGAATTAGGGATTGTTTTAATTCTAATCATTCTGAGTTTCCTGCCTGCCGATTCCCCTCTAGCAGCGGAGATTTAAACAAATCCTTTGAGTATGAATCAAAATCCTTCCGCTGGGCATATTACATGAGAAGCGGAATAGTTGACGTGTGAAGGAAAGTTACCGGGATTCTTCAGAGACCAGTGTGCCTACTTTTTTCCCCAGAAGTCCTCTTTTCAGCGCATCATGATCCCACATATTTAAGACCAGGATGGGTAATTTATTGTCCATACAGAGTGATAAGGCTGTAGAGTCCATGACTTCCAGGCGGAGGTTTATTGCGTCAATATAAGATAGGTGATCAAACAGAGTTGCGTCGGGATTTTGCTCGGGATCTGAATCGTATACCCCATCCACTTTGGTTGCTTTGATTAAGACATCTGCATCAATTTCCATCGCACGCAAGGCAGCGGCTGTATCGGTGGAGAAATATGGATTACCCGTTCCGGCTCCAAAGATCACCAACCGATTCTTTTCAAGGTGCCGGATAGCCCGCCGGCGGATATATGGCTCTGCAACGGCTCTCATTTCAATAGCTGATTGCACCCTGGTGATAATTCCCTGGCGTTCCAGTGCATCCATCAGGGCCATGGCATTCATGACTGTTCCTAGCATACCCATGTAATCAGCGGTTGCTCTGTCCATTCCCCGCTCTAGACCTTGTTTCCCCCTCCACAGGTTACCAGCACCGATGACGATGGCAGTTTCGACTCCTAAATCATACACAGCCTGCAGATGTTCAGCCAGATCTTCAACCCTTTCTGGATCAATTCCAAATCCATTCGCACCGGCCATGGCTTCTCCACTAATTTTTAATAGGATGCGCTTGTACGCCAGGTTTTTGTTCATTGATTATCCTTTTGCTCAACTCTTCTGGTCTATATTATATAAGAAAAAAGCCAACCTGCTGGTTGGCCTTTTTATTTAATCAATGGTTTCTCCCCGTTCCCACCTCTCAAAACGGCGGATGACAATATTTTCTCCTATCGAGGAAATCTTTTCATGTAAAAGCTCTTGAATTATGAGTTCCTCGTCACGGATATATTCCTGTAGTAACAGACAGTTTTCCGCTTTAAATTTATCCACCATGCCTTCTAGAATTCGGTCAATGATGTTATCAGGTTTTCCTTCTTCCTGGTATCGGGTACGAGCGATTTCCTTTTCGTGCTCAATCACAGCTTCAGGAATCTGGTCTTCTTTGATCCATTTAGGAGCTGCAGCAGCTATTTGCAGAGCGATTTCATGGACAAATTTCCGGAATTCATCCGACCGGGCTACAAAATCAGTCTCACAGTTGATTTCAACCATCACGCCTACCCGGCCATCACCATGCGAGTATAGTTCAATGATACCCTCGGAAGCATCCCGGTCAGATCGTTTGGCAGCTTTAGCCAGTCCTTTTTGCCGCAGGAAATCGACGGCTTTGTCAAAATCCCCTTCCGCGTTCTGTAGCGCTTCCTTTACATCCAGGACACCGGATCCGGTCGCGTCACGCAATTTTTTGATCTGTTCAACAGAAATTTCCATTGGATTTACGCCTTCTTTGTAGCAGCTTTACTTTCTTCATCGGAAGTGTCGTCAGATTTATCCGAGTCGATTTCCTTCTCAGATTCCTGCCCTGTTTCCTGTTTCATTTTGGCCAGGGTGGAAGCGCCCAGCAAATCCTCGTCACTCAACTCATCCCTGAGTTCTTCTGGTAGTTGGGCTTCTGCTTCAGCTGCTTCTAGATCTGCTTGGTAGTCCTTCCGCATATTGATGCCTTCACTGACAGCTTGCGCGATAATCGAGACAATCAACTGAATGCCCCGAATAGCATCATCGTTGGCAGGAATAACATAATCAATATTTTTAGGATTGCAGTTGGTATCAACCATTGCAACAACCGGGATCTTTAATAAGTTTGCTTCATGAACTGGTATTTCTTCCCGGGAAACATCTACCGCAAATAACAAGTTGGGTAGCCCATCCATTTCGCGGATACCGCCCAGGCGGCTTTCCAGACGTTCAATTTCCCTGGTCATTCCCAGAGCTTCTTTTTTCGTCCGGAGTTCAAATTCACCCCGGTCTCGCATCCCTTCCAAGCGCTCTAATTCGTGAATCCGCTCCCGGATTGTCTGCCAGTTTGTGAGTGTGCCCCCCAACCAGCGCCCGATTACATAGGGCATTCCGACTTTTTCGGCATTCTTTTTAATAATGTCCTGTGCCTGGCGTTTTGTGCCCACGAACAATACCGATCCACCGCTAGCGACGGTTTCCCGAACAACCGCGAAGGCTTCTTCCAGGGCCTGAGCAGTTTGCTGGAGGTCAATGATATGGATATCGTTCCTAGCAGCAAATATGTATGACTCCATGTAGGGGTTCCACTTCTGAGTCCGATGACCAAAATGTACTCCGCTTTCCAACAGGTCTTTCATGTTTACAATAGGCATAATTCATCTCCTTGCGTTAAGCCTCCGTTTCTGTCTTTCCTTCTGGCACCGGGGGGTTACCTCCGGCACGCACCATCGGGTCGAGAAACGTGTGTGATACAAAATTTGTCCCGCAAGATTGCGGGATCGAAAGCAGTATATCATGCGAGATGGGTTTCGTCTAGATGATGGGAATTCTATTCAAATTAAGAACACCCAATCAAGAGAGGAATCATATCCTGTGTTATGCTATGTATAGGAACCCTAGAGAGAAAAAGCAGATTGAATTTAAGGAGTTGCCCATGTCCGAAGAAAATGTGAGGAGAGAAGAGTTTAAAGTCAGCGGAGAAGCTCTGGTCGATAAAATCAAGGAACTGGCTCACGAAGGCAACATCCGCCGGATTATCATTAAAGATAAATCGGACCACATCCTGATTGATGTACCTCTTACGATTGGCGTTATCGGGGCGCTGCTTGCTCCTCAGCTGGCAGCTATCGGAGCCATCGCAGCGCTGGTCTCCAATGCAACCATCGTGGTTGAGATTGTGGAAGAAAACTAGTGATAAAGGGACCAGGTCCTTTTAAAGGACCTGGTCCCTAATACTCTAGAAGTTGACGCTGGAATGAGAGAGTAGTATACTTTGGTGTGAAAATTGAATAAAAACCTTCGGGGCAGGGTGAGCGAAAGCAATTCCCAATCGGCGGTAAAGCCCGCGAGCGCCTGATTTGGCGCAGGATCCGGTGAGACTCCGGGGCCGACGGTATAGTCCGGATAGGAGAAGGTAAACCAGGTTTTGTTTAACCTATTGGGTTAACTGAAAGCCCCGAAAGCAATCGCTTTCGGGGAATTTTTTTCAGGGAACCAATTCCTTATTTATGCGCCCCGCCACAATTGGCGGTTTTTTTATTCATGGGAGTGTACTTTGTATGAAGGAACTTTGGGAGATTCTCAAAAGAATCGGATTTATCCTGATCTCTGTCCTGATTGGATTATGGCTCTGGCGGATATTTACAGCATATAGTGATATCCCCTCTTTTATTTTTCCAGCTCCTGATGAAGTGTGGCTGAAATTCCTCTCAGTAATCCGCGATGGATCTTTGTTCTATCACACAATGGTCACATTGCAGGAAGTACTGTGGGGTTTGTTTCTTGGCCTGGGAGCTGCAATCCTGATAGGATATTTCCTAGCCAAATCGCGTCTTATCGAACGAGTTCTTTCCCCGTATATTGTTGCCAGCCAATCGATTCCCATTGTGGCGATTGCGCCCTTATTGGTTATCTGGCTTGGCCCTGGTATATTTTCCAAAATCCTTACCAGCGCATTGATCGTCTTTTTCCCGGTGCTGGTCAATACTATAGTGGGTTTGCGTTCTGTGCCGAGGGAATTGTATGACCTGATGAAATCCCTTCAAGCAAGCCCTTGGCAGCGGATTATTAAATTAGAAATCCCTGCCGCCATGCCAGTTTTTCTGGGTGGTTTACGTATTGGCGCGACTCTAGCGGTTATCGGCGCTGTGGTGGGTGAATTTGTAGGTGCTGATAAAGGTTTGGGATTTTTAGTGAATGTCGGCCGGGGCTTGTATGATACATCACTGGTTTTTGTATCTGTTTTTACGTTGGTATTTCTGGCACTGGGACTGTATGGATCAGTCGTATTTCTGGAGAGCCGGGTGCTTTCCTGGCAAAAAAAGAATAATGGTCACTAACTATGCCTCAGGGAGAATAAAGATGAAAACGAAAATTTGTATATATTTGATTCTTCTGATCCTTATCTTATCAGCCTGCAGCGGAACCAAACCACCTCAATCCTCCCCGGATGGGCTGACACATATTCGACTGCCGATGGGCTATATCCCGAACGTGCAGTACGCCCCCTTTTATGCTGCGGTGGAAATGGGATTTTTTGCTGAAGTAGGGATCGAACTGGAGTTTGATTACCTCTATGAAACCGATGGAGTGGCCCTGGTTGGTGCAAATGAACTCCAGTTTTCAATTGTATCCGGAGAGCAGGTGCCAATCGCCCGCGCACAAGGGCTACCGATTGTCTATGTCATGGCCTGGTATGAAAAATATCCCGTTGCCATCATCTCTGAGACTGAACAGAATATCCAGAAACCTGAGGACCTGGCCGGGAAACGTGTGGGACTGCCGGGATTGTTCGGGGCAAGTTATGTTGGTTTACGGGCTTTACTAGGCGAGGTCAATCTCAAGGAAAGTGATCTAACTCTGGATTCGATCGGCTTTAATCAGGTGGAAATCCTGGCAGCTGGCACGGATGATGCCGTGGTAGTCTACGTTGCCAATGAACCGGTTCAATTGAAGGCCCAGGGATATGATCTCAACATCATTCTGGTAGCAGACTACCTGGATCTGGTGTCCAATGGGTTGATCACCAATCAAATCACGATTTCTGATAATCCTGATCTGGTGGGCAGAATGGTTTCAGCAACTCTGAAAGGGATCAAGTATACGGTTGAAAACCCGGAAGAAGCCTATGAATTCTGTAAAAAATATGTCGAAGGATTGGAGGATGCGGATCAAGCAGTTCAAATGGAAGTATTAAGGTCATCCATTGACCTCTACCAGACTGATCCCTATGGGTACAGTCATCCATCAGCCTGGTCGAATATGCAGGATGTATTGATCAAGATGGAATTAATGAAAAGCGAAATCAACCTGGAAGAAGCCTACACAAATGAATTCAGCCAATAATCAGCAACCATTGCTCGAAGTAAAAAAACTAGGGGTTACCTTTACGGATGAGAAAGGCTCTCTTCAAGCTATAAACGAATTTAGTTTTTCTGTGGAGAGAGAGCAATTCATCTGTGTTGTTGGACCTTCCGCCAGTGGAAAAAGCACATTAATTCGTGTCCTGGCTGGGTTGCTACCCCCAACCACCGGTGAAGTTTATCTGCATGGAACCTTTTTATCACAACCCCGCCAGGGAGTCGGCATTGTTTTTCAGAAAGCCAACTTGATGCCCTGGAGGACTGTGCTCCGGAACATAACTCTTCCCCTGGAAATTATGCACATCCCGGAAGCCGAAGCCCAAACCAGAGCAAGGGATTTAATCGATTTGGTAGGATTAGTTGGATTTGAAGACTGGCTCCCTCATGATTTATCTGGAGGAATGCTGCAACGAGTAGCTATAGCCAGGAGTCTTGTTCAGGATCCAGAGCTATTACTCCTGGATGAACCCTTTGGCGCACTGGATGCGTTAACCCGCGAAAAGATGGGAACAGAATTATTGCGTATCTGGCGGGCCCGGAAAAAAACAGTCCTCATGATTACACATGACATATCCGAAGCGGTATTTCTGGCAGATCGCGTTCTGGCGATCAGTCCTCAGCCTGGAAATATCAGATTGGATTTAACCATAAATTTACCGCGACCGCGTCGGGAAGAAGACCGTTTTACCACGGAGTTTGTGAAGTTCACCCAGCAACTAAGAAAAGCAATCGAATAACCTCCCCGAAGGTTTGCAGGGATGGGGAAATTTGGTCTACACATTTAATATTTTCGTGATAGGATTTATGTGTTGTTTTTTATTAGTAATTTGAGCAGCGGAGAGTGAAAAATGGAAGAACTGCAGCCGATTGAAGCTCTGCCCAGGAGTGGCAATAAGATTAAATTTGTCATCGGAGGAGTAATTATTGTTGCGGCAATCGTATATTTAATTGCCTCATCTTTATCAGCCAATGTTCAATATTTCTTAACGGTTGAGGAAACATTGGAAAAACAGCTGGTGGGGGAATTGGCAGGTCGTAATATCCGGGTCTCCGGTGCTGTACTGGGAGATTCCATTGAATACAATATGGATACCCTGGATTTGAAATTCACTATCGCCCATGTGCCGGCGGATAATAACCTCTTGGAACAAGAAGGTGGTTTAGCCGGTGCCCTCCACAACGCCGTAATCGATTCACAGCGATCACATTTAGATGTTATTTATAACGGACCAGTCCCAGACCTATTGCAAAATGAAGCCCAGGCGATTATCACCGGAGAGGTGCTTGATAATGGAACAATTATGGCTGATGAGATTCTGTTAAAATGCCCTACAAAATATGAAGGATCGGTTCCGGATCAAATTGAATTGGAAGGATAATAAGAAGCTAAATATTATTGGTATGGAGAATGTAAATGGTAGCTGATATTGGTTTTGGATCCCTTATAATCACCCTGATAGTATCAATCTATGGCATCGGTGCAGCAGTAACCGGTGAGGTGGAAAAGAAAAAAGCATATATTCTCAGTGCACAACAGGCGATGCGACTGGTATTTCCACTTCTTACAATCTCGATTATTTCTCTCCTGTATCTAATGGTGTCCGACCAGTTTGAAGTAGCATATGTCTCGGAAGTTTCCAGTCGAAGCATGCCGGTATATCTTAAAGTCACGGCCTTGTGGGGTGGGCAGGCAGGTTCCTTGCTTTTTTGGTCCTGGCTGCTGGCCGGATTTACTTCCGCAGTTACGCTCCGAAAATGGGATCGGGACCAGGATTTAATACCCTGGGTGATTGCCGTCAGTCTGGCGACATTGGCATTTTTTATTGTATTAAATGTCTTTTTTGAGAATCCCTTTAACAGAATTTGGCAGACTCCAGGGGGATTTGTAACCGCGTTCTCCCGTCCTTCTGGAGGTATACAAATATTTCCTAGCGATGGGAGTGGCTTAAATGCTTTGTTAAGACATCCGGGAATGATCATCCATCCTCCCATGCAGTATCTGGGATTTGTTTCCTTTACCATTCCCTATGCATTTGCCATGGCTTCACTGATCAAAGGGCGGACAGATGATCGCTGGATTCGGATAACCCGCCCCTGGACGTTATGGGCTTGGCTGTTTCTCTCAATGGGATTGATATTGGGAGCCCGCTGGGCTTATGATGTTCTGGGATGGGGTGGTTATTGGGGGTGGGATCCTGTTGAGATAGCTGCTCTGATGCCCTGGTTGTCCGGGACGGCTTATTTGCATGCAGTTCTAATCCAGGAAAAACGGGGTATGTTTAAACAATTAACAATGGTTTTAATCATCCTGACTCATAACCTGGTGATGATTGGGACGTTCTTAACCCGGACTGGTTTCTTATCATCAGTACACTCCTTCGCCCAAAGCACCATTGGACCGATATTTCTTGCCTTCATTGCCTTGACCCTAATTAGTTCCCTGGGATTACTGATTTACCGCTGGAATACCCTTAAATCTCGACAGGAAATGACATCATTTTTCTCGAAAGAAGCTTTAATTATCATAGCTGTGGTGCTCTTATTGGGGATGCTAGTAACTTCCTTCTGGGGTGTTATGTTCCCGAAAATATCTGAATTGGTAACTGGACAGAAAGTCACAGTTGGACCACCTTTTTATGAACGGGTTGCAGCACCTATCCTGGGCGGATTGTTAATCATTATGGTGATCTGCCCCTTGGCTGTTTGGAGTTATGCCTCATTTAAACATTTAGGGCGTTTGTTATGGAAACCGTTTATTGTATCTTTAGCGGGAATCGCCCTTCCATTGTACGCTGGGATGACCCTTTGGCCAGCGGTAATCGCCTTCTGGTTAGTGGCTTTTGTGATGGCTGTGAATGCCAATGAATTTATCCGGCGCACGCGAATACGCAGAAAAGATCAAAAAGAATCCTGGTGGAGTGCGTTTATCAAGGTCTTCAAGAGGAATCGCCGGGCATACAGCGCAATGATCATACACATTGGGGTTGTCATGATGGCTCTGGGAATAATCGGGATTGAATTCTTTCAATCTGAAACCCAGGGAACGATTCCTGAAGGGGGATCTCTTAACTTAGCTTCCTACACCATGGTCTTTGAGAAACTGGATGTCTTTGATACACCTGATGCAAGGAATGTTGCCCGGGCAGTTGTCACCGTGAACAAAGATGGTAAGGTTATTGATGAATTGAATCCCCGGCGAGATTTCTATTATGATTCGGGGCAACCTATGACTATTCCCGGTGTCCGCAGCACACTGGTAGATGATTTTTATGTGATCCTGGTGGACTGGAAAGTAGTTTCTGCGGAGGGAGCGACTTTTAAGGTATATCACAACCCATTGGTAAAATGGCTCTGGATTGGGGCCTGGGTTTTCATTCTCGGTGTAGTGGTAGCAACCTGGCCGGATAAGAAAACCAAATTAGTTCCAGCCAATTCAAGAATATCAGTGAGGACTTGATGAAAAATCAACTAAAACGTTCTCGATGGTTATTTACCTCTCTTATTTTGCTGATCGCAATTTTGCCGGGATCAGCAGCAGCTCAGGGCTCAGATCCAACTGATGATGACGTAAATGCTATCGCCAAGCAGCTGTACTGCCCGGTATGTGAAAATATACCCCTGGATGCCTGTGGTACAACCGCTTGTGAACAGTGGAGGGGCATTATACGGGATAAACTCAGTGAAGGGTGGACCGAAGAGCAGATTAAGACATACTTTGTGGACCAGTACGGCGACCGGGTTTTGGCGGAACCTCCCAGACGTGGTTTTAACTGGTTAGTTTATATTGTCCCGCTGGTGATATTCGCTGGAGGAGGGGTTTTGCTCTATCGAGGTTTTCAACAATGGCGAACAGTAAAACCAGAAAATAATTCTCGGAAAGTATCCAAACCTTCAGCCAAATCCGACAAGCCTATGGATGAGTACATCAACCGAGTGGAAGAAGAGTTGAGGAAAAGGTCCAAGGGATAGTTATGAAAAAATTATTGACCTGGGTAGGATTATTTGGGGGATTGGTTTTACTTTTATTGGTTCTGGGAGTTGGATTGAGACGATCCCAACAGGGACAGGTCGGTATAGGAGAAATGGCACCTGATTTTGAGCTGGTAACATTCTCTGGTGAAACCTACCGATTATCTGATTATCAGGGTAGTGTAGTCCTGGTGAATTTTTGGGCTTCCTGGTGTGATGCTTGTAAACCTGAGGCAAGAGACCTGGAGGCGGCCCATAAATATTACCAACCACGGGGAGATGTATTATTCCTGGGGGTAGACTATGTTGATACCGAACCAGAAGCCCTGGCATACCTGGAAGAGTTTCAGATCACCTATCCAAATGGACCTGATTTGCGAACAAAAATCTCCCAGGCTTTCCGGATTCGTGGTGTTCCAGAGACATTTGTCATCGATCAGGAGGGGATTATTACCCATGTCCAGATCGGTCCCTTCAGTTCACTGGAAGACATTAAATCAACTATAGATCCTTTATTAGATCTCTAATCTAACGGTGGGTGGTATTTATGGCTTTTGGTTCTTTGATTATTATCTTAGCTATCTTTGTCTTGTCAGGGGTTGTCATCATCCGGCCATTTTGGGTGGAGCTTGATACCAGAAAAGTCCCCCATCCAGGGAAATATGATTCTCTTCTGGCAGAAAGAGAACGTTTATTGTCCTCTATTGAGGATCTAGATCTGGAATATGATCTGAAAAAGATTTCCTCTCAAGAACATACCCGGAACCGGGACATTCTCCTTGCTCAGGCAGCAGAGGTTTTAATGGAGCTGGATAAATTGGGGATCCCTTCCAAGAACAAGCAGCAACTTGCGACACCCCCAGTTGTTGAAGATGATTTGGAAAAAATGATCGCAGCCCGCCGCCGCGAGTTACAACAGGAAAAATCCAATTTCTGCTCCAGCTGCGGCAAAGCTGTCAAGGCTGGAGATCAGTACTGTGGCCATTGTGGAGCGGAATTGTGACCCGGCGAGAATTCCCTTCCCCCTCAATATCTTTTATCATTCTCGCGGTTAGTCTGGTCCTTTCAGGCTGTTTGAATCTGGCAGCGGATGTAACACCTCCACCGGGAATACCTCAGTCTTCTCCGGTTGTAATTACACCGGTTCCAACAAAAGAGCCAACACAGGAACAGCCCCAATCCTCAGATAATGAGTTAGATGATCCTACGGTGGGAGTTATCACTGTCGAGGTATTAGATCAAACCGGTGGTTTCCTGCTGGATCAGAACCTTGATGTCCATTTGGAAGGGTTTGATCATTTTGAACCCGTCTATCAGGAAACTTTACCATTACCATCTTCGGGGACTGTAAATTTTGGAGATGTTCCTTTTCTGGAGGGTAGAGTTTTCTTCGCATCTGTTCCATATGGGGGCGCTATCTACCGATCAGAAATTACAGAATTCGGTCCTGGCGCTTCCTCATTATCCTTGTCAGTGCAAATCTTTGATACCACCACAGATGATGCAGGATTGATTATTGACCGCCTGCATATATTTATTGATTTTCCCCAGCCTGATCTGGCGCAAATCGCTGAAATATACATCTTTTCCAATCTTGGAAATTCGACTTTAGTTGCTGAAGCTCCAGACCAAGCAACTGTTTTGTTTCCCCTCCCAAGTGAGGCATCAGGGATTGATTTTGAGGATGGTGTCCTTGGTCAGAGATATCTCAAAACTCAAGATGGTTTTGGTGATACAGTGAGTATTCCCCCTGGTATGGGGGTTTATCAAGTGGTGGTGTATTACACACTCCCCTATCAGAGGAATAAACTTGATTTTATTCAAACCACAAATTACCCAGTTGGGGCGGTTGTGGTGATGACTCCTGATAGTCAAGTCAAAGTGAAAGGGTCTTACCTGGAGGATCTAGGTGTCCAGGCGATGCCCGATGGTAATGTTCAGGTGTATTCCGGTGATGTGCTCGGGCGGGGAGAGGAATTACAGTTTCAACTTTCTGGAAAACCGGAAATTGCCCTTAACCAAGCTGATCCATCCGGTCGCCCATTCCAGGGCTACGTAATAGCCTTTGGCGTTCTGGGTGCGGTGATATTACTGACGGGTATATACTTGTTTCTACGCAATCGCAAGACAGAAGTCCTTGAAGATGAAAGGGTAGATGGAGGGGAGGATCGGGACCAGATTCTTGATTCCATTATTGCTCTGGAAGATTTGTTCAACACGGGAGAAATCCCAGAAAAGACCTTCCTGGAAAAAAGAGATCAGCTTAAAAAGAAATTCACCGATTTGAAGCAATAATAGATTTTAACCTTATGATCATAGTTAAAAAACTGGTTAAGAGATTTGGCCCCATAACTGTATTAAGGGACCTTGATTTTGAGGTCAGCCCGGGAGAATTTGTGGCTTTGCTTGGTCCCAATGGGGCTGGGAAGACCACATTTCTGAGGATTCTGGCTTCATTGACCAAACCAACCTCTGGATTGGTTCAGGTGGCTTCATTTCGGCTGCCCGAACAGGCTGTGTCTGTCCGGGCTCAACTGGGAGTTGTTTCCCATCTTCCGCTTATTTACGGGGATCTTAATGCAGAGGAAAATTTGTCCTTTTATGCCAGACTGTATGGTGTAAAGCAACCCCGCATTAGGGAGGTACTGGACCTGATAGGTCTAACTGACCGTAAAGGTGACCTGGTGCGAACATTCTCGCGGGGAATGCAGCAGCGGCTGGCAATTGGCCGGGCAATCTTACACAGCCCCCGGATTCTGTTACTGGATGAACCACATACTGGTCTTGACCAGGAAGCGGGTGAAATCCTGGACGAGGTACTGCGGGAAATTGCCTTACAGGGTCGGACGGTGGTGATGACCTCACACGACTTGGTCCGGGCTGCTGAGCTCGCCACCAGACTGGATATCCTATCCAGGGGGCGGATAAGGGCTTCTGCTTCAGAAGGGGAGTTTGGATCTACTGATTTAGTTGATTTTTACCGGGCTGCTCTACAAGGGAAGGGGGAAGCGGCATGAAATCTTATCTGGGCGCTATCCGGGCGATCATCTGGAAGGATCTCACCGCCGAATGGAGAACCCGCGAGAGTCTAACCTCAATGCTGGTATTTGCACTACTGGTAGTCTTAATTTTTAATTTTGCTCTTGAATTGGATATTCAAGCCCAGGAATCCCTCTCTGCAGGCGTACTCTGGACAACTTTTGTTTTTGCGGGAACTATTGGACTAAACCGATCTATGGCTCTTGAAAAAGACCGCGGCTGTCTGGATGGATTGTTGCTGGCACCCGTGGATCGAAGTGTGATTTATTTTGGGAAAGTGATCGGCAATTTAATCTTTATGCTTTTGGTCGAGATAATTGTACTGCCGGTGTACAGCTTTTTATATGGAGTGCCGGTTTTTCAACCCGGATTTTTTTTGGTTGTATTATTGGGCTCGATTGGATATGTTGCGGTAGGGACGCTGTTGGCGACCATGGTTGTTCAGGTCAGAACTCGAGATATCCTGCTGCCTATTTTACTATTTCCATTAACCCTACCGGTGATTATTGCTGCTGTTAAAGCCAGCCAGGGATTTCTGCAAATGATTCCATTTGATGAATTTTCCTCCTGGTTGAATATACTGATCGTTTACGATTTGATTTTTACCGCTGTGGCATTTATGGTATTTGATTATGTTGTGGAGGAGTAGATTATGATCAAGAAACCTCGCTTACTTTCAGTTCTCGATGTACTTTCCGGGATGATGATCCTGGCAGCTGCCGGACTGGTGTTTTTCTATGCCCCGGTTGAGCAGATGATGGGTCTAGTCCAGAAGGTATTTTATTTCCATGTCGCAACCGCCTGGGTGGGTATGCTGGGATTTATCGTTGCAGCAGTGGCGGGCATATTTTATCTGGCCAAAAGGACGGAGCAGTGGGATATCACCGGTTTTGCTGCGGTTGAAATCAGCCTGATATTTTTCCTGACGGCGATAATTTTGGGTTCGATCTGGGCTAAGCCTGCCTGGAATACCTGGTGGACCTGGGAACCCAGACTGACAACTGCTGCCATTGTAGAATTGATCTATGCAGCCTATCTGCTATTAAGACAGGGAGTGGATGATCCGGAACGACGGGCACGTTTTTCAGCGATTTATGCCATCTTTGGATCTATCAGTATACCGCTGACCTTTGTTTCCATCCGGTTTCTAAGGACCATTCACCCGGTAGTAATCGGTACTGCTGAAACTGCTGGCAAGGGCGGATTCAACATGGATTCCCCGATGAAATTGACCTTCTTTTTCAGTCTGGCGGCTTTTACGGTCTTTTTTGTTGATTTATTGTGGCACCGGATTCGGTTGGGCAAACTGCAGGCTGAGGTTGAAAAGCTGCGGATTGATACCTATTCAAATGGGATGTGAAATATGCTTTCAAGATTATTTGTTCCCGATACAATAAACTACATGATCGCCGGTTACGTGGTGGTTGTGGTGATGACATTTGGCTATATTGGCAGTTTAATCCTCCGCTGGAGAAGATTGCAGGGGGAGTATCAGCGGTTTGAGACTCTCCGCAAGGATCAAGATTAATATAACACCCCCTCAAGGGGTAATTCTATAAATCATATTTGATACTCTACGGATAAGAAATCCTGCCAGGCAGGTATAAAATCATATCAATAGTTCTTGTTGATATATTCGAAGTCTTTATACTCTGGGGCAAAGTTCACCTTTTGGATCCTCTCAACGTTTTGTTCTGACGACCGCAAAACGTTCTTTGATTTTTAAGAAGGGGGTCTCAAACCGCCGATATGTTATCAGCGATAACCCAATAGTCAGAAAAATCGACCCAGAATATAATAACAAACTATATCCTGGGTCTTCAGGTATGCCTAAGGTATTTAGGGATAGGATGGTTAAATAGATGATTGGGTAGTGATAAAGATAGACACCATAACTGACTCGCCTGAGAGAATTCAAGACCTCATTTTCAATAATTACCATCCCTCCGGATTTGCTGCAATATTGAGTAATAACACCATAAACAGGAGGGAAGTCATATACAGCTAGAAAAATTATATTAAGAATTCCTATTAATTGTCCAATGCCACTCAACTAGATTATAAATAGCTTTCTACTACCAACTGAAAATCAAGAATCGAAGTCCTTATTATAAATTTGCCCTTTCAAAATCGAGCAACCATTTTTTGCGTCGTAATCCTCCCCCATAACCAGTTAAACTTCCATCTGAGCCGATAACTCTATGGCAAGGGATTATTATTGCTATTCTATTTTGTCCGTTAGCTGATGCTACAGCCCTGGTTGCTTTAGGATTTCCCAGGGTAATAGCTTGCTGTTTGTAAGAACGCGTTTCTCCGTATGGAATTGTTATAAGACTCTTCCAGGCAGAATTCTGAAATTTAGTGCCAGGAGTATGCAATGGAACAGTGAACTTCTTTCTACTTCCATTGAAGTATTCTTGAATTTCTGTCTGAACTTGGTTTAGGTGGGAGTTGGCACCCGGCAGAATGGTAACATTCAATCTCACCCGTAAATTATTAAATTCTGTTTCCAACATTCTGCGATCCGTAAACTCCAGCAAACACAAACCTTTACTGTTTGCACAGGCAAACATAGGTCCAATTGTTGTTGTGAAGCGAATTATATTCAGGACATTTTTTTTACCTGCACCCGTCGGAGGTTCTCCAAAAATGGTTCGGTAGCTCTCATTAAAGCCACTTAATGACTCGAATCCACTCTCGAAGGCTGAGTTTATTATGGTTTCTCCTCTGTTTATGCTGTTATATGCTGTGTTGATACGCAACATTCTTTGGTAAGCATGAAAAGTCATGCTATGATGTTTTTTGAACCATCTTCTTATTTTGCTTGGCATGATACCCCTATCCCTCAGATCCTGATCTTTGATTCGCAGGTATGGATTTTGGAGAAGCTCATCAATGATTTCAGTAATGTAATCTGGGGTCTCAGCTAACTTTTCCATTGGTTTACAAACTTTACAAGGTCTGTATCCATGTTGAATGGCTATTTTCGCTGTGTCGAAGAAGGTAACATTCTCGGATTTTGGTTTTCTTGCCCTACATGATGGACGACAAAAAATCCCAGTCGTTTTGACAGCAGTTACAAAAATGCCCTCATAGGAAGAATCCTGGCTTCCTATTACTTTGTACTTGTCTTGAAAAGATAATTTAGTCATAGGTTAACTTTCCTCAGTACCATTAATATATCTCCGCAAACGCTATGATCAATAATTTATCATTGATGAAATTATTTAGCTACCGAAAACTTGACAAGTATATTATTCTCTTTCTTAAGAGACAAGAAGGATTACTACAAAAGATAAAGTCCTTATACAGATGAAATTATCCCCCCCATTCACCCCCGGAAATAGGGAATAAGAAAACGATGATAGATGATCGTGGAGTCGCAAGTTTAAGTACAGAGTTATAGCTTAGTTCTTGATTATTGATCACCTTCATTAACAGTACTGAGAATGGTTTGACGTTCATGGTTAACAATCAGACGAGTCACGTCCGGCCGGGCATAGTGACCAGCTGGATCAAAGTTTTGGCGCTCAGCTCTTACTTGCCTGTGATCAATTTCTGCTATCAGTAATCTTTCTTCTTCCACCACTGGTTCGATTACCCATTCACCATCTGGTCCAGCAAGACAAGACCCACCATTGGCGAGGAAATCTTGACTATTGTTGATGATTTCCTCAGCATGGGGGAGATCCTTTGAAATATCACCTTTTCTCATCAGCCCTGATACAGAAATTACATAGGATCGGGATTCCTTGGCGATGAACTTTGTGATGTCGAAAGTACTGCGTTTGCTGCCCGGCCAGACCGCGATGTGTAGATCCTCACCCAGGGCATATAACGCAGTGCGTGATAAGGGCATCCAGTTTTCCCAGCAATTCAGACCTCCTAAAGTAAAGGCACCTAGCTGATGCACTTGCAGCCCTTGCCCATCGCCTATTGACCAAACCAGCCGTTCTTCATAGGTCGGCATTAACTTACGATGCACGGATTGAATGATCCCTTTAGAATCGATATAGATCAGAGAACAATACAGGCTGTGACCTCCCCTGTCCATTGGGCGTTCAATTGTGCCCACATAAACAGCGATTTGATTCTTTGAGGCGGCATCACAGAGTGGTTTTAAATGGTCGGATTCGATTTGAACCGCCTGGTCCAGATAGTGGGCATGAATCTCTTTTTGTATCGGGGAATTGAATCGAGCTCCATTGGTACGCTCTACCCAAAATGGATAACCGGGCACCAGCGCCTCACCAAACACAACCAGTTGGCAGCCTTCATCCGCAGCTTGATTGATATAATTCTCAATTTTGGCAACGGTTTTATCACGGTTGAGCCATACTGGAGCGATTTGGGCGATCCCAACCTTGAGTATGTCAGAATTTTTCTTAGATTTCATTATTTATTTGTCCTCAGGCAATTATCAATCTTTGCACCTCTTATCAATTGGACTTTTCACAACCCGCATAGTCCTCGATACTACTATAATCCCGTTGCTCCCCCCCTTCAATCCTCCACCCTGGACTAAAAGACAGAACCGCTTTGCCACAGTTATTAAAACGTACAAAAAGCCTGCCGGATCTCCCCAAGATGATAAGCCGTATGAACCAGGATCCCCATAGAACCTCCCATGGCATCATTCAATCCCCAGTCCTGGATATTCCCTAGTCTATCTTTGAGTCGATCATAAGCATTCTTCAATCTCTTTTTGAGGTCATTCCATTCCGGAGTAGTTACTCCGCTGACTCGACTCCAGATCGCTTCCCAATCTACATCACCAACCTCTTCCCCAGTAATATGCTGTCCCAGAATCTTCAGATATAAAATCACATGCTCAACCTGGGCTGCAATTGTGGCGCATTTAGATCCAATTGGGACAGAAGCGTCTTCCGCGCTAATCTGATCTAAGGTATCAAACAATGATGTACCCTTGTCAAGATAAACTCCGTGGTGGATATCAAAAGTCTCCTCCAGGATATCAAGAAGCTCTTTATAAAAGAATTCTTGGGATATAGTCTTATCCATCACCACTCCTTAGTAGATACCAAGTCTTTATTTTTCAAAATCTCCCCCACCTGACGGATTGCTGATCAGGAATTCTGTTCCACATGGATTAGTGAAATAATCTATTAATATTGAAGAATTTTATCTTTTTCCCACTGGGTGGTAATCAGGATACCCAGCGAATCGGCGCCAGCAATTTTGATTTTGCTATCGAAAGGTTAGAATCCAATTCTGAAGAATTTATTCCTTCCATTCTGGCAGATCACATTCCATAACTTCCTCTTTCAACCGGGCAAGATATTCGTTGAAGAAATCATAGCGGTGTTGTGCCATTTTCTTCCCGGAAACCGTCCAGAAATAGTCCTTGAAGAAGGTTGCTCTTTCATAAGCCAGGCCATTGAACAATTCGCGATTAGCTTCAAAGTTCAGTTTCTTTTGATCACCAAGATACAGAAGGGCGCTGGTAACGGCACTCGCCCCAAGCTTATCAAGAATATCTGCTTCCACTAAAATCTTTCCTGCCCATGAAAATTGTTTACCTTGTTCCTCAGGGGGAAGATCTCCAAAATCTGTCCCGTGCTCGGCTACTGCCTGCGTAACTGTCTGGATGAAGCTTTTATCAAAGCCTTTATTCTCCAGGTAATCCGCTGCAATATCTGCAGTCACCTGACCATGAACAGCATGATCACAAGTAAACATTGAAACATCATGAAGTAAGGCGGCAGCCCTAACTATGCTCCAATCTTCATCAGTTGCGCCTTCGCCTTCCAGGATCTGCTCAGCATTGGCTACAACGTTCAGTGTATGCTGCCACCTGTGCTCAGCTGCCCGGGGATTTGATTTTAGCCACTCCTGATCACTTGTCTCGGCAGTTTCAAACAAGTAGTTTTTCACAAACTTAGCAATCTCATCTAGTTGGTTATGACTTATCATTTACTACTCCCGGGATTTATCTCTATCCAGGTGCGTGGTAGTTTAATCTTTACCATTGTCAATCTCCCTACGGAGATCTAACACAAATCTGTCAAATACCGTTTGCTAAATCGATGAATCAGGGACAAGGCAAAGACGCTGATAACCATGGTAACTGTTTCATAGAGCGAGAAACCACTGATGTTAATACCTGGGGCAGTCCCTGTGTTAAAGTAATTACGGTATCGGTGTTCCTATTTCGGAGATAATATTCGAAAATACATTCCCTACTGCTGGACCAATTAATGCTAACAAGAAAAAAGTTAAGCAGGCACCAATTAGAAACAAGATACCGGGAATAATTAATATCGATCCTATCGCACGACCAATACTGAGATTGTGGACTACCATAGTAGACCGAACTGACAGGATGGAGTGATATATCAGAATACCCAACCCAACAATTCCTATGATGCACCCGCCCGCATATGGTATTACTCCCAGCAGAGATAATACTGATGAGATCATCAACAAGGGGACATAATAAAGCGAGTTCAAATAAGCCTGAGTTGTATAATCACCCTACCCACCGAAAATTCTTGCTCCGAGCAAGGTTATCCCATTACTGAGGTAAAAGTTTACCGGGGTGATGATTAATGCACAGCAAAATTGAAAAATCGTCATTCCTCCGGCAAAGGCAAAGAAATCTAACCCTTGAAGCTCCTCTTGTAGACCTAAATCACTCAAAGTTCCAGTGAACATAGTTGTAATTGAGGAAAAAATCGCTATCACACCAGTGAGAATCAATACACCAATAAGTGTATTTGAAGCACTCACATGAACCATTTCCTCCCTAAAAAAATCGCCTGTCATCT